>DATAQX010000103.1:0-17092 GCA_036264455.1 Silvibacterium sp.
GGCTGGTGCTTAAGCATCAGCATTGCGCAGTCCTCGGCGCCGGGGAACTGGGACGGCACCGGTCCGGCGATGACCGGATCCTTGAAGGTGCGTTTCATCACGGTGATCTGGGCGTGAATGTAAAGGACGAGCTGATCGCCGGCAAGTAGCTCATCTTCCTGTAGATATACATTGCTTGGAGTTACATTTTCTCCGCTCCGCTGGATGCCGAAGCCAGAGATCCAGGTCCACCCAAAGGGAATGGCCGGAATGATCCAACGGCCGATGCGAGCGGCGGTAGTCTGGCTGGCGGTTTGTCCCGGGTCAGCACTCATAGACGGACGTTTCTTAAGGATGCAGGCGCAAGCTTCTCATTACACCACCCCTGCGGATTGACAAATTTGCCACGCCGCGTAAACCACAAACTGTTGCTTCTCCTTCAACTGTTCGGCAAATTTCTCGCCGGCAAAATCCAGTGGATAGCCATCCATATCGCGAGCCAGGAAACGGGACTGCAAGGCATGGGCCAGGAGCGGATTCTCATCGCCGATGGCGAGGTGGATCATTGCTGTCTTGGCAGCGAAAAGACGGCTATCCAGCAGGGGCAGCAGCTTTTGCCGCCAGACACCGGCCTGGGGCGAATCGCTGACATCGACGGCCTGGTGCGCGATAGAGATGAGATCAGTCATTACGGCGAGATAGCGGTCGGCCAGCGGCTGCGGAATTACCTGGGGGATGGTTTGCTCTTCCGTCATCGCTCGCCCTTTTGGCGTCAGCCCGCTTTCGGCGCGGCAAAGTTTTGAATCGCCTGACTCGCGGCAGATGCCGCTGAGGTACAAACCTGCGTCGCCTGTTGTTGCGCCTGGCCAGCCGCCTGTTGCGCCTGAGTAACGGCCTGCTGGGCTTGTTGTTGAGCCTGCTGTACGGTCTGCTGCGCCTGTTGCGCTGCTTGCTGTGCAGTCTGCTGCGCCTGCTTCTCCGCCTGCTGGACCGCCTGCTGCCCCTGTTGCTCAACTTGTTGGGCCTGTTGCTGTGCCTGATTCAGAGCCTGCTGGGCGGCGGCCTTTCCTTCGGCCGTCGCCTGATTCAGCTGCTGCTGCGCCTGTTGCACGGCAGCCTGCGCGGCCTGAACCTGCTGCTGCGCCTGTTGCTTTACCTGATCGAATTCCTGCTGCGCCTGGGACGCGGCCTGTTGTGTCTGCTGTTGAGCCTGAGCCGCAGCCTGCTGCATGATCTGAAGAGCCTGCGACCCGGCCTGTTGTGCCTGCTGCTGAGCCTGAGAAGCGGCCTGACCAGCCCACGCCTTCATGCCGGCCGGATCGGTCACTGTCAGGACTTTCATCACATCTTTCGTTGGATCGGTGATCTGCGGCGGGACGGTCGACCAGAAGTTCGGCGTGGCATTGCTTTGCGAATCAGCAGCCGCGAAGAGCTGCGTACCCTGCGGCAGAGTAACCGGCTGCACGCTTTGAAAGGTGACCGTGTTTTCCGGGGAGAGATTGGGCCATCCCTTCTGCATGAGAGGAATCGGCGGCAGGCTGGACGCCTGGGTGGATGTGTTGACGGCGCCATCATACTGCATGACCGATTGCGGGGTACCGGCCGGGGCCGAAGCAACGACCACAGGAACAGGGACGCCCATGGCGGCGATGCCTGCCGCGGCTCCAGCAGCGCCGCCGGCTCCTGACATCCCAACCAGTACGGTCATCACGCCCATGACAGCAATGTCAGGAGGGCCGACACAAGTGAGCGTGTCGGTTACGCGAGACTGCGGCATGAAACCGGTGAGGACGGTGGGCGATCCGAGAATGAATGGGCCGCCGACGTGCGGGACGATGCCGGTGACCATGGGGCAGACATGCATGTCGCCGATGCGCGAGGCGGGCATGTAGCCGATCAAGACCGTGGGGAAGCCCATAACCACGTTGCCGCCGTGGGCAGTCATGCTGGTGATCGTGCAGGCTGGCATCCCCATGGCTGGTTAGAACCCTTTCATTGCCTGACCAATGGCCTGTTGAGCTGACTGCTGAGCCTGTTGAGCCGCCTGCTGGGCTTGCTGCTGTGCCCCCTGGGCTGCCTGCTGCACCTGTTGACCCGCCTGCTGGGCCTGTTGTTGCGCCTGTTGCGCGGCCTGCTGTGCCTGCTGGGCTGCTTGCTGAGCTTGCTGCTGTGCTTGTTGGGCGGCCTGCTGCCCTTGCTGGACAGCTTGCTGCGCTGCCTGTTGCGCTTGTTGCTCGGCTTGCTGTGCCTGTTGCTGGGCCTGCTGGGCAGCCTGTTGAGCCTGCTGTTCTACCTGCTGGGCCTTTTGTTGCGCCTGCTGCACGGCCTGAGCCGCCTGCTGGGCAGCTTGCTGAGCCTGCTGCTGCGCTTGATTGAGCGCCTGCTGAGCGGCCTGCTGACCCTGAGCCGCTGCCTGGCTGACCGCCTGTTGGGCCTGCTGGACGGCCTGATTTGCCTGTTGGTAGGTTTGTCGCGCTTGCTGCGTGACTTGATTGACAGCCTGCTGGGCCTGTTGCTGCGCAGCTTGCGCTGCCGTCTGGGCTGCCTGCGCCGCCTGTTGCGCTTGATTGGCGGCCTGCTGCGCTGCTGCAGCCGCTTGTTGAGTGGCCTGCTGAGCCTGATTCGCAGCGCCAGCCGCCGGACCTGCTGCGGCTCCGGCTGCAGCAGGAGCCGAACCGGCTGCGGGCGCGCCACCACTGTCGCCGGTGATATTGGGGGACTGCGCACCCTGGCCAGCCTGGCTGGTGGCGGCCTGTGAAGGCGGAGAGTCGCCGGGGAATTTCGGGTCCTTGGGAGCAGTGGGGGAGCCGGGAGCCTGCGGGTCCTGCGGATTTGCCGAATTGGCGCTCATCGCCGCGCCTCCGCTGTTGATCGTGACGAGCAAGCCCTGGATCATGACGCCGGCCGGGGTGACGTTGACGAAGTTGCCGCCGGATGTGAGGTTCACTCCCATGGGGGCATCGAGCGTGATCGTCATTCCTGCCTTGATATTGATCATCATGCCGGTATCGAGGTTGTACATCATACCGATCTTGTGGTCTTCGTTCACGCCGACATTCAGGGAGTAATTGGCACCAACTTTTTCGCTCAGGTTGGCGCCGACATTGGTGTCTGAATTCGCGCCGATCTTGATAGCCGAGTTTCCGCCGATGGACTCGTTGCGGTCGGCACTTATCTTGATAATCTGTTTGGCGCCGTAGGTCTGGTCAACTTCGTCGTCGATCTGCTCATACAGCTTCTTCTTGATATGCAGATGGGTATCGCCTGCGGTCTGCATGTAATGATCAGCGCCGATCTGCTCGTGCTGCTCCGCGCCGATGAGCGTGTGGTGGCTGTTTTCGACGTGCAGGTCGTAATCGCGCTCGGCGTTCATGTAGACCTGCTCTTTGCCCTTCAAGTCTTCGAAGCGGAGTTCGTTGGCGTTGGCCGCGCCGCCGCCTTTCGAGCTGCGGGTGAGAATTCCGGAGAGTGTGTATTGTCCGGCGGGATCGTACTTCGGCATGTTGACGCCGTTGTAGACGGAGCCGACGACGATGGGCTGATCGGGATCACCCTCAATGAAGTCGATGAGAACTTCGTCATCGACGCGCGGCCAGTAGTATGTGCCCCATCCTTTCCCTGCCCACGATTGCGCGACGCGGAGCCAGGTGTTGTCGGGAGTATTCGGCTTGCGCTGGCGGTCCCACCAGAACTGCACATTGACGCGGCCGTACTTGTCCATGTGGGAGTCTTCGCCGGAGTTCACGACGACCTTGCCAGTGTGCATGCCGTTGACGACGGGTTTTTTTGTCTTCAGTGAAGAGCGGAACGCAAGCGAGAAAGGACACGCCGTAAATGTGTTGCCGTAAGGCGTAGGCGATTGAGTCTTCGAGCGGTAGGAGGGCACCTGCTGAACGTTGTGCTCTATGTGGGTGACCACATATTTTGCGTTCAGGTCCTTTTGCGGATGGACTGTGAGATCGAAATTGTAGCCGCTCTGGAGACATACGGCATTCGAGGTTCCCTTGGCGACGACCGATTCCGCATCTCCGGAGAGGCAACGCAGAAAACTGAATGCCGAGACCATATCGGGGATCTTGGACTGCGAGTCGATCTTCTTGAGATAGGCCGCGGCACTGTCGGCGTAATCGTAGGACTCGTTCTTGTTCTCTCCTAACGGCGCACTTGTCGAAGTGTCCTTGGTGACCGGTGCGTACCCGACAAAGCCGTAATCCCAGGCGGTATATTTTCCGGTCACCAATGTGTTTGCATAGCTGAACTCGTTCACAACGAAGTCGTAGAAACCCTCCGTTCTTGTGCCTTGCGGGGCATAGCGGAACGAGTTCTGGATGGGACATGCGTTCAGCTTCGAAGAATGATCCTGGAGCGTGAAGCTGTGATCGTCCTGCGTGTGCTTGAAGTAATAGATGATGCCGAACTGCTCCATGAGACGCGAGATAAACGCAAAGTCGGTCTCGCGGTACTGCGTGCAGTATTCGAGCTTAGGATACTTGTTTGAGGTCTCGTCCGCCGGGCTGATGCTGTAGGTGGACAGCACCTGCTTGATTACGTCGACGACGGTCATATCCTGGAAGACACGCGTGTTCTTGTTCAGCGTGAGCACCCAGATGTTGGGAACTATATAGGCGCGATAGTTATGGAACTCCTCGTCACCGCCGCATTGCTCGAAGCTGGAAACGTATCCACTGATATAGCGCTGTTTACCGCTGTCGGTTGCCTGGATGGCGACGGAAACTTTTTGACCGACAAGTTTCTTGATCTTGTCGAGACCAATCTCGGTGTCGGCGGTTGCAACGAGATCCAACTGGTAGAAGTAGAGCTCCGAGATGCCTTCCGAGCCGGCTAAATGTTCCGGCAGAAGGACGTCCTTGCCCAGAGGACTAGTGAAGGTGAGGAGTCGGTCATCTTGTGCAAATGCGCCCATGCTGGCCTGCCGGATCCTTCTTATTGTGAGTGCGCGGCCGTGAAAGTTTCATGGCCGTGCACCGTGCGGCGATAGATGCCAATCGTAGATTGACAATCGCGAGGGGGGACTACCAATCATAGGTGAATCGTCCTTCGGACGATACACCTACCCGGACTCGTTCGCTCGGAGTCTCTTCCGCCATGCGAGCCAAAACCTGACGGGAAATTTCCGGCAGCATGGTATTCGAGAGAATGTTGTCGACGTTGCGCGCGCCGCTTTCGACTTCCGTGCACCGTTTGGCCACTTCTTCCAGTACGGAATCGTCGTAGATCAGCGCAATCTTGTGGGTTTCGTTCAGGCGACGCTGGATCTTGGCGATCTTCAGCTTGATGATCTGCTTGAGCGCCTCGTCGCGCACCGGGAAATACGGGACGACGATCATGCGTCCAAGGAAGGCGGGCTTGAAGATCTTGTTCAGCTCGGGTTTGATGGCGAGCGCAAGGCCTTCGCTGTCCGGCATGGTCTCCTTGTCGGCGGTGAGCTTCATCAGCGTGTCGGTCGCAGCGTTGCTGGTGAGGATGAGGATGGTGTTCTTGAAATCGATGGAGCGGCCCTCTCCATCTTCGAGATTGCCCTTGTCGAAGACCTGGTAGAAGAGCTCGAGAACGTCGGGGTGAGCCTTTTCGACTTCATCGAGCAGGACGACGGAGTAGGGACGACGGCGTACGGCTTCCGTCAGAACGCCGCCTTCGCCATAGCCAACATATCCCGGAGGCGAACCTTTGAGTGTGGAGACGGTATGGGCTTCCTGAAACTCCGACATATTAATGGCGATCAGATTGCGTTCGCCACCATAAAGAAGATCGGAGAGCGCCAGCGCGGTTTCTGTTTTGCCGACGCCGCTTGGGCCAACCAGCATGAAAACACCGACGGGCTTGCCGGGATCGTCGAGACGGGCGCGGGAGGTGATGATGCGCTGGGCGATGGCGGCGAGGGCGTGATCCTGTCCGATGACGCGCTTGCGCAGATGGCCGTCCAGCTCGAGCACGGCGGCGATTTCGTCCTTCACCATCTTGCCCAGCGGGATACCGGTCCATGCGGAGATGACTTCGCCGACGATGCGTTCGTCGACGCAGACATGCATAAGCGGGTTCTCGCCCTGAATCTTTGCCAGCTCATCTTCGAGGGCCTCCAGAGCTTCTATCGATGGCTTGACTTCGGGGGCATCGCCTTCTGCCTTGACGGTCTCTGATTTGGATTCCAGAGCCACGCGCATGGCGCGGATACGCTTGACCAGATCTACTTCCTGCTCCCACTGGGTGTTGAGTTTTGCAAGATTTGTTTCGGTGGCAGCGAGCTGTTCGTCGATTGTGGCCAGACGCTCGGCGTGGTCCTCACCTACGGTCGTTTCCCGTTCGAGAATCTGCTTTTGCACCTTAAGGTCGTCGATACGGCGGGTGGCGTCTTCAACTGCCGGTGGCATTGTGTTCTGGCCGAGTGAGAGCCGGGCGCACGCAGTATCGAGAACGCTGACCGCCTTGTCAGGCAACTGCCGGCCTGCAAGATAACGGTGCGAAAGCGTTACGGTTGATGTGACGGCTTCGTCGAGGATGCGCAGATCGTGATGTTTTTCAAGAGCGGCGATAATACCGCGGAGCATGGTTGCGCACTGGTCTTCGCTTGGCTCTTCGACCTTGACGACCTGGAATCGGCGGGCAAGAGCGGCGTCTTTCTCGAAGAACTTCTTGTACTCCGACCAGGTGGTGGCGGCGATGGTGCGCAGCTCGCCGCGTGCCAGCGCAGGCTTGAGGAGATTGGCGGCGTCGTTCTGGCCAGCCTGACCGCCCGCGCCGATCATGGTGTGCGCTTCGTCGATGAAAAGAATGATGGGATGCGGAGAAGACTTAACCTCATTGATCAGTCCTTTGAGGCGGTTCTCAAACTCACCCTTGACGCCTGCTCCGGCCTGCAGCAAAGCGAGATCGAGGCTGTGTAGCTGGACGTTGCGCAGAGATGGAGGAACGTCTCCCTGGCTGAGGCGCAGGGCGAAGCCTTCGACGACGGCGGTCTTGCCGACTCCAGCCTCGCCGGTAAGGATGGGATTGTTCTGACGGCGGCGCATAAGAATGTCTACAACCTGACGGATCTCCTGGTCGCGGCCGAGAACGGTATCGATCTTCCCTGCTTTGGCATTCGCAGTGAGGTTGACAGTGTACTGATCGAGATGCGGAGTCTTGCCGGAGCCGGCGGGACGCGGTGCTTCGCCTTCGCCGGCAGGACCAGCCGCGGGCGCGTATGGTTCTGACTCCTCCTTGGACTTTGCGGTGACGGTGTAAAAGTCTTTGCGCAGGGCTTCGGGAGGAATCAGTTGCAATTCTTTGCTGACGTCACGGATGAGGCGCGATAGCTCTTCGCTTGAAAAGAGCGCCAGAAGAGTGAAACCGGTGCGAATCTGCCTTGCGTCATATTCGATAGTGGCGACGGTCCAGGCTTCTGTGAGCATTTTTACGAGAAGCGGGCTGAAGGCAGGGCTGCGCGCGTTGCCAGTCTTCAGGCGGTCGAGGCTGCGTTGCAATTCGGTCGTGAGACGCGAGCGGTCTACACCATACTGCTTGAGGATGAAAGCAATATCGTTGTCGGAACTATCGATCGCCTTCAGGAGATAATGCTCGATCTCAATATCGTAATGAGTGCGTGAAACGCAAAGGCCGGCTGCGGCCTCCAAGGCACTGCGTGTTGCATCATCCAATTTGCCAATCAGCGATTTCAGGTTCAGGCTCATCTGTCTCACTCCCGTGGGTATGACTGCTCTTACTTTGATAAGCGGCTTCAGGACAACCGGTATGTCGCCTCGTCCGGATCGCGCTGCAGGGGCCGGTTCTTAATCCAGCTCACCAGGCCGAGGCGCGAGGCGCGAACACTTTCTTCGCCCAGCTCCATGCCCGGTGTTTCTTCCCGCTCCAGCACCAGCTGGATGATGAAATCGAATTCCCGATTCGCATAGAGCCGGAGCCACGCGCGCAATTCCCGGCAAGCACTTGCGCCGGGTAAAAACTGCTGATAGCGGGCGAAGCTCATCGGCCCGAGGCGAATTGTTACCGTGCCGTGCTGGTCCCACACTTCATCGCCTACGATGGTTCCCATGCCGAGACGCTCGCAGAAGGCTCCAGTGTCGCGCAGGAATGTAAGATTGGAAGGCGGAAGACGGTTCCACGTGCCTGTAAACTGGCCGACGGAGACCGGAACATCGAAATAGTCCTCCAGAAGCTGCTTAAGCGCCTGCGCCGTTGGACGCCGTTGCGACAGCAGTCCCGCATAGTAGAGGCAGGCTTCATCCTCCACATCCATGCGATGAGTGAGACCCTTGGTTCCGAGGCCAATCAGGTCCAGCAGTCTCGCGCTGATGACGTCATCGCTCGCGCCAGTGCGCTCATAGGCAATATAGAAACGATATTTCTGCCAGCCGCGATAGAAGAGCGCGATGATGCGGTGGTTGAAGATATCGAAGAATTCACCGGGCACAGGGTCCTTCGCACGGATGCGTTCGAGAAGAAATTCCGTATAAGGATGCGGCAGCGCGCCGGTTGCGGCGCAAAGTCCCATGAAGTTAACCAAGAGTCTGGGCTGACCATTCCTGCCGGGTTGAAGATCCTGTATCTCGCTGGCTGGAAAGTTCAGGGTGGGGACTGACGAAAATTGAACGACCTCTGAGGACGGCGATACGAAGAGACCCACCGGATTGCGTTTCGGATAGAGACGCTCCAGCAGGCGCACGGCCTGGAAGAACTGGACGCAGTAGGGCTCCCGCTCGAGCATGGCACGGATTGACTCAAACCTCGGATCCACCTTGCGATCTGCATTCAGGTTCGCGTTCAGATCAGAGGTTTGTTGCCCGCTTTGGGTGGCCATTCGCCCAGCAGCTCCTTTCTCTGATTTGTGCGCGCCACTAACTGGCAAAAACTGTTGATGGAGGTATACGAGCCGAGAAATCTGTCCAGCACATTGGCGAAGAGATATGCGCCGCCGCCTACAAACTGACGCTCGTCGAATTCAAGCTCGACACGGGTGCCGCGCGCCGGGACGTTGCCGTAGATGGACTGCATGATGGCAAAGTGCGGCTTCGAAGACATGGTGAGGATGCCGCCGATCTGGTTTTCGAGGTACGACGAATCAGTAAAGTTATGCAGGCGCAAGATTTCCTGAAGCGAGGCTACGCCCTCCTCAGCCAGCGACAGGTAGTTGAGTGAAAGCTGCGAAACCAGCCGCCATAACTGACCCTTCGCCGTAGGAGGGTCATATGTGGGCGTGGGTCTGCGCAGAGCGACGATCTGTTTCACTACGGGAAACTCTTCAGACGTGAAATCTCCCTCTTCCAATCCGAAAGGAAGGCGCGATGGCAGATCGAAGTTCGAGCAGGAGCAGCGTACAGTCAGGACTTCGGCATCGGGTTCCGTCAAAATACCGTCGATATCGACGAGCGAAAGGTGCATTGTCGAGGGCTCGCGTTCGCCGAGCACATTCATCCGGCGAATTGCGTGCCAGTAAGCGCGTCCAGTTTCTCTTCGCGCCTGGAAGCGATAGGAATAGAGCGGCTCAAGAGGGATACTTTCCCGGCGAGTGGTATTGGACGCCATGACTTCGTCGATGGAGAAGATTTCGGTCGTTTCCTGGTGTCTTACATCGGGGATGACCCGGTATTCGTGTTTGGTATGGGTAACAAGGATGGGCTCGGCCACATGTGAAAACAGGTTGATGATCGGAGTGCATCCAAGGCGCAAGGTGCGAGCTGAGACGCCAACTTCAAGATCCTGATGGCGCTCGGGACGGTCGAAGCGGGAGAAGCAGAAGAGGATTTCCGCCTGCTCGGCGCAGCCTGCTTCGGCAATGGCTTCGAGACCGTTCAGTTCGAAGAAGAGGAACTTCTCGGAAAATGTGAAGTACTCCTGCAACAAGCGATAGCCGTCAAAAGACCGCTTGGGATAAGGCAGAAGAGCCTCGTCTTCCTCGAAACCCATGGGGCGCAGCTGAGAAGGAGAGATGCTTACCAGCTTTCCACCGCGCTGTTGCGGATTGCGCACCAGAATGGAGATACAGTTGCGGCAGAACAATTCATACAAGGTATGCACCACATTGGTCTCGCCGGTGAGGTGAAAGGCCAGTTTGCCGATGTGGAACTGGTTGAATGAGACATCTCGCGCGCACTGCAGGCGCATGCGGATCAGACCCACCGCTCCCGGCACCCTCACGGGCTCTGCCAACCGCTCCGGTTGCCGCCACTCGCACTCACCTACTGTGAATGGCCACAGCTCCACCGGGTAGGCGGTCTGGAAGCGACACGCCAGGCCATCCACGGTACGTTTTGTGGCTAATTGGGTTTTGGCGGGAATACGCAATCCCGCCGTTTGCTTTCCCTGCTCCGGATCAAGCTGGCACTCCACGATCGTCATTGATGGAATCGGCCGCAGGTAATGGGGCGAGACAATGCCCAGCAGCGCGGAGGTCACTTCGGGGAAGTCGTCATCGACACGCAGATGAACGCGCGCCGCCATGAAGGCGAAGCCTTCCAGCAGGCGCTCGACGTGCGGATCGTCGCAACGATCGGGTTCAAGCAGCAGGCGGCTGGCTACACGCGGATACTTCTCGGCAAATTGCCCGCCGAGTTGTCGAAGATGCGCGAGTTCGCGTTCGTAGTATTCGAGCAGTTCTTCGCGCATAGATCACTTTACCTTGTACTCGCCGCTTGAAAGCTCAAGCACCGTATCGAACGAAATTTCCTCTGGCGCGGGATCGAGCTTCATGTTTCCTTCGATATGGAAACGCAGACGCCGGTCGGTTATGTCGGAACCTTCGAGGGTAACGCGCACGTCCATCAGCCGCGGTTCAAAGTTGCGAAGGCAGATCTCGATGGCTTTGCGCAGGCGGCCGGCGTCTGACGCGGAAGAGAGGCCTAGAGAGGTGATGTCCGGTAGTCCGAAGTTGATGACGGAGGCTTTTGCCAGAGGGTAATCAGCAAGCTCCGGAATCGGCGGCTGACGGGTGTTGAGCAGCCACTCCAGATCGCGCTTCAGCGCATCCTTGAAATAACGCAGGGACTGCGAACGGGTTGCAGGCCATTCCTCGACGGCCATGAGCCTGTCGAGGACGGATTGTGTTACCAGGGCTTCTGTGGCTGAACGCGCCAAACTTGCAGACTCCTTTCATGTCAGTGCGAAACATCCATCGCTGCGGTGGGATCGATGCGGCAAAGCTTGGCAAAGAGCGCTTCCCTGACGCCATTGCTGCTGGAGGGATCGAGGCACTTCAGCAGTAAGGCCATCGGAGGCGCAATCATCTCGCTTGCTTCCCATTCTTCAAGACGGCGCTGATCAATCTCCTTCACCAACTCTTCGAGGACCGGATGGGCCACCTTGTTTTGTCCGGCGCTCACGCAGAGCTGCGCAACCTGAAGTCTGCGCTGGAAGCGCGCACGTCCGCTGGGCTGCTGGGCGGCATCGCGCACGAGCAGCTGGATGGCTTGCGGCAATTGTCCACGACGGATCATATCTTTTGCGATATCCAGAACGTCCGGCGGGGCGTCTTCGCCCGGCTCCTCGGACTCATGAACCGCGGCGTACGCGGGCTCGGGCGGCGCTGCCTCCTGTACAACCACAACCGGCTCTAGTGGCTTGGGAATCACCAGCTCTTCCAGCCAGCGCTGCGTTTCGGGATTGGCAGTGGGTGTGTCGTCATTAAGGGTCCAGGTAGGAAGCTCGGGAATGTCCTTCAGCAGAGATTGCAGGGTGGCGATGACGCTTGCCGAGATCGCACTATACCCGGCTTCATAACTTGCTTTCCAGATGTAGCGATGGACATCCAGCCAGGCACGCCCGCAAGGCTCGCCAGCGGCGGCAACTGCGGCGCCGAGCAGTTCTTCCCAATTCGACTCCGATGCCAGGCGCTTGAGGTTCTGGCGCGTCTCGGTAGGAGGCGACACCAGAAAATCGTAGGAAGCATAGCTTCCCTGCTCGCGCATCTCTCCGAGCCGCACGGAGGCCTGCAGCAGATAGGCGACAGGGCTGGCGGGGCGATCTTTCTGGAGAAACTGCGCACAGACCTGAATGCGGCTGATGGCATCATCCCAGTCAGCGGGTTCGGCGGAGAGAGACTTTCCCTTTTTGGCTTTGGCGGCTGGAGCAGCTTCGGTGACGGATTCGGCTTCCGCTTCGGGCTCGGGTTCGGGCTCCTCTTCGCCGACTTCTTCGACGACTGCATCGGGTTCGAGCTTGCGTTTCTCATTGAGGAGACTGCTGATCACCTGACCCACTTCTTCCAGGGACGAGCGCAGTTTGCTAAATCCGGGGCCATCGTCGCCGTATTTCTCTTCACAGAAAATCTGGATCGTTTCCAGCATTTCGGTCGAAGAATGGATCGCCTCATCGAGGTTTACATAAAACGATTTGGGACTGGATGCGAAGGCCTTCTCGAATCCTTCGCCGGTAACCTTGCCGTCAGCAATCGCCCGCTCACGCGCCTCGCGCCTGGCGTCGCTTGCTTCTGCATCGGCCTCAAAACCGATGGCGCGAGCGTCCTTGTATTGATAGAAACTGAGACCGTCGCGTGTAATGGGAGCCTCGCGCAGAATCGCCGCGATGCGGTTGGCGGCCCACTCGATTGGAACCGCTCGCATGCCGGCGTCGCCATCCTCGATCTCTGGATAAAGGGTGTCCCAGAACTGCTCCTGCAGGTCCTGCATGAGCTTGAAGCAGGGCTGGATCAGGCTGATGCCCTCACGCTTGACGTGAGCCTCAGCCAGCCACGCGGCAAGCTGCAGATCTTTGCTTTTTGTAGCGAGGGCTTCGCCGGCAAGCTTGATAACGAGGGCATAGTCCGCCCGCTTGACCGCACGCTGCCAGTCTCCGGTGGGTATGCTCTCGTCTTCCTCAGTACGCGCTTCCTTGATCTGGTCGTAGATGCGCTCGTACCTCAGGCTTACACCCGAGGGATTTTCGCCCGGAACAGGATTCAGCAGATCATCACGTAGTGGCACTTTCAGCCGTCTCCCCGGCGTGGTGGAAAGTCAGGTTCCGCAATTGCAGGAACGACTCCTCTTCATCCCCGCACAGCAACATTTTTTGACCAAGAGGCACTTCGCCGTACTTCGCATCCTCTTCCCAGACAGTAGAGCGGCCGAGACGAACAGCATCATCGGGATGCTTCCAGGAAAGCGGCGAAATCACCGGCAACAGAACCTCGCCGAGGTCCTGCAGCCGGAAGTCGGAGGTGGTGTGCAAGATGGCCGGCATCCAGAGCAGATCACGGAGCCGCTTGGGCGGCTCCACTTCAATCGACTCCACATAGGCAAACGGAATCCAGGTGTAGCTCCCTGCGATGAACGCTTCCAGATGCGCGCCGATGCGAGGATCGGCATCGGACAGCTCGGCAAAGTCCGCGCCATTCCACTGTCCCGAAGGAGATGGATGCACGGTCCCGAGCGGCAGTTCATCTTTGGCGAACATCTCCTGCCTTGTTCTCTCCGCGTGCAGCGCGGCACGGTAGAGCATGGCCCCGGCAGCAGTCTCCTTGTTGGCATCCGAGAGTACGTCCAGCTGCTTGTCGGCGCGATCATACTCGCCGGCAAAGCAAAGCAATTCAAACAAAAAAGTACGGCGCCTGGTGTCGAGTGGCTGCTTTTTTAACTCGTCACCAAGCGCATCGATTGCTGGCTTCAACTGGCCGGCACGATAGAGCGAGAGCGCGTCCATGGGAGGCTGCCTTACGTGAGCTTGTTTTCCTTGGTGTTGTAAGTGACCGGACCAATGCTCTTGAGATTGCCGTTCTCGTCCTGCACCGAGTAGTCGATCTTGATTTCGTTGTAGGAGAACGACAGGCTGACAGTCGGAATTTCGCTGGAACCCGAAATCTGCAAACTGCTGACAAACAGCTCCTTGAAGTCGACCTTCAGGTAAGGCTTGCCATCGGCGCCAGATTTGATCGCGCTCATCGTGCCCGACTTGATGTGGGTGCCCAGGCCGATCGACTTGAAGAACTTCGGCGTTGCTTTGTCGAAATAGGTCATGATGCTGAAGTCGCTCAGGTCGGCTTTTCCGGCGCCCGATCCGCCCGTGCCCGCAACCGACGACACCTGGGAAGCGCCCCAGCTCCAGCTCATGATTTGTATTTCATCCTTGTGGTTTGAGTCCGAGGATTCACCTTGAATCCCATCGAGCTTCAGGAAATAATCTACCGCCATATCTTGGCTCCTCTCTTACGTGTTTAGGCAAAGCACTGCTGGTGTACCGTGCCGTAGTCAGGGGGGCGACGTCCGGCGATGTTCTGGTTATGCTACTTCCGCGCCGATGCCGGCAAATCGGCCACCAGACGAAGCGAAACGGAGAGCTCGTCGAGCTGGAAATGCGGCTTGAGAAACGCGACCGCGCGGTAGGCGCCAGGCTTGCCCGGTATTTCGGAAACCTGGATGGCCGCTTCCCGCAAAGGCAGTTTCGCCTTTGCAGCCTGTGAGGCGTTGTCATCCGCGCAAACATAATTGCTGATCCATTGGTTAAGAAACTTTTCACAGTCCTGGCGGGTCATGAAGCTACCGATCTTGTCGCGCATCATAGCTTTGAGATAATGCGCAAAGCGTGACATGGCAAGGATGTAAGGTAATTGCGCAGAGAGACGCGCATTCGCATTGGCCGCGTCCTTGTCGTACAGCTTCGGCTTGTTCGCCGTCTGGACACTGAAAAAGGCCGCGTAATCCGTTCCCTTGCAATGGACCAGAGGCACTAGACCCTGATCGGCGAGCTCTTTTTCGCGACGATCGGTGATGGCCACTTCTGTCGGGCACTTCAGGGCGATATCGCCTTCATCGGTGCGGAAGGTGTGAGCAGGCAGGCCTTCCACAAGCCCTCCGCCTTCCACGCCGCGGATCGAGGCACACCAGCCGTATCTTGCAAAGGAATTGGTGAGCCGGGCAGCCAGACCATACGCCGCGTTGCCCCACAGGTATTTCGAGTGATCGCTGCCATCGACCGCCTCTTCATAGTCGAAAGCATCCACCTGCTTGGTGTCTTTGCCGTAAGGCAGGCGCATGAGAATGTGCGGCAGTGTAAGAGCGACGTAGCGCGAATCTTCCGACTGGCGGAAGGACTTCCACTTCGCGTACTCGGTAGAGTCGAAGATCTTGCCGATGTCGCGCGGCGCGCCGAGCTGCGTATAGCTGGTCAGGTTGAGCAGATCTGAAGAAGCGGCGCTCATAAACGGCGCGTGGGCCGCTGACGCTACCTGAGAGACGCGTTCCAGCAGCTCGATATCTTCGGGGCCACGACCAAACTCGTAATCACCGAGGAGCGCGGCAAACGGCGCACCGCCGAAAACTCCGAACTCCTCTTCATAGACCTTCTTGAACAGGGCGCTCTGATCGAATTCGGGCGCACGCTGCAGATCCTTCAGCAACTCGCGCTTGGAGGCATTGAGCACCTTAATCTTGAGCATGTCGTTGGTTTCCGACTGGTCAATGAGGTACTTAATGCCACGCCATGTTCCTTCGAGTTTCTGGAAGGCAGGATAGTGCAGGACCTCGTTCAACTGGAGCGAGATCAGCCGGTCGATCTGCGCGATGCGCGCCTGGATGGTGGCCTCGGCATCACGCGTGAGGGTCATGTGGCCCTGGAGAACCTGGCTCACAAACTCCTTGACCATGTCGCGGCCGCGCTCCAGAGTAGCGGCATCGCGATTGAAGCGGCCTTGAGAAACTATCTGATCGAGCAGGTTCTGTTCCGAGGCCTGCTGCTCAACTGTTTCACCTGCAACGGAAGCTGCCGTCTTCGTAGTACTCATTCCGCACCCCCGGTCTTGCCTAATTCAGAACGGAGCTTTTCGCGCGACTCCGTGTTGGAAACCGCTTCGAACAATGCTTCGTCGAGCTTGTCATTGCCCTGCAAACTGCCGCGAAGATCAGAAAGCCGCGTGCGCAGATCAAACAGCTCCTTCAGCGGGCCAATCTGCTTTGCTACGTTTTCAGGAGAAAAGTCATCGAGGTTCTCGAACTTGAGGTTGACGCCAATTTGTCCTGCGCTGGGGTCATCGCTCAATTTATTCGGAACAGAGAATGCCAGATGCGGCTGCATGCCCTTGAGGACACTATCGAAGTTATCCGGATTAATTTCGACAAATTTGCGATCCTTGAGTGCGGCGAGCGGTTGCTCGGGTTGGCCTGTCAAGTCTCCCAGGACGCCCATGACGAAGGGCAACTCCTTGAGTTCGATCGCGTCGCCAATCTCAACGTCGTAAGTAATGTGCACGCGCGGCGAGCGAACGCGATCCAGTTTATGCTGCGTACTTTCTTTAGCCATACTCTTTATCCTCGAGAGGCGGCGCGGAGGAACCGCCCGCCCTGGTTCGAATCACTGACACATTTGAACGGAGCTTATTCCAACCTGCTCTATATCCCCATTTTCTATCGCTATTTCGTTCACGACTCTATTTGGGAACCGTTCTTTGCTGCATGGTGAGAGCGGGCCAATTATTAACTGCCCTATAGTGCGTGTCAAGCCGAAAGCATTACAACTAACGTAGCAGCCAAACGGTAGTAACACTCGTTCCGTAAGCGCTAATTTGCCGCTGTATACTCATAGCCCGATAGGAAATATATACATGCGACAGTTGCAACCGGTTGTCTGGTCGAAGGGCGTCTTTTTATCTCCTCAGCACTTACAGGCGCAGGACCGTTTCTTCGAGGAAACTCTGCGCTTTCTTTCCGATGCGCTTTCCTTCCGGAACTGGGGTTTCTCGTCGCTGCATATAGACGGGACTGGCCTTAGTGAAGGCCAACTCAACGTAAGGCAGGCATCGGGGGTTTTCCCGGATGGACTCATGCTGGACTTGCCGGCGTCGGACGCCCCACCCAAATCACGCACCCTTGACGAATGCTTTCACGACGGAAGCAACTTATGCGCTTTCTATCTGGCGATTCCGCAGGACAGGCCAGGGGGGATCAATATCGGGCTGCAGCGCGGCGGCATCAGCACGCGCTTTTATTCGGAACTGCAGATGCTGCGGGATGAAAACAGTTCAGGCATTGAGAAGCCTGTATCGCTGGCCCGCAAAAACCTGCAGATCCTGGCCGAAGGCGAAAACCTTGAAGGGTCCGTTCTTTTGCCGCTGACGCAGATCGAGCGAACAGAGGCGGGCGGCTACCGGCTGGATGCGAAATACGTGCCGCCGATG
>DATAQX010000104.1:0-3957 GCA_036264455.1 Silvibacterium sp.
GTACGAAGAGCGTGGATTCGAGTACTCGGGGCCGCTGTTTCGCGAGGCGATCGTGGAGGGTTCGGCGATGCGGGTGTGGTTCGATCACGCGGAGAGCGGGCTGACCAGCGACGGTGTGCCAGCGGGCTTTGAGATTGCGGGTGACGACGGGAAGTTTGTTCCGGCGCGGGCGAAGATCGAGGGATCGACGGTGGTGGTCGAGGCTGCGGGGGTGAACCGTCCCAAGACAGTGCGCTACGGATGGGCGAGCTGGACGGATGCGAATCTGTTCAACCACCCACCAAACGGGGAGAAGCTGCCGGCGTCGACGTTTGCGTCGAATTGATAAATCTGTATGGTGTTTGCGGACCTTAGTCTCGCTCGGCGACTTGAACGCGCTGAAGGACATGCGTGCAAGGGCTTCGCTGAAGCGCGCAGGCGTCTCGACCCAGACAGCGGGGCCACATGGATGCAGTGCGCAGGCGCATACGCCGTCTTCGACGAAATCGATTCTCCCGTCACACAGAGCTTCGGACTCGGCATCTTTGAGGAGCCGAGCGCGGCGTCGATGGAACAAATAGAACGCTTCTTTTTCGATCGTGGAGCCACGGTGATGCATGAGGTAAGCCCTCTGGCCGGGGTAGCCACGATCGACTTATTGTGCGCCAGGGGTTACAGGCCGATCGAGATAAGCAGCGTGTTGTATCGGCCGTTCGTGCCGGACTTCGAGCGGCCCACGAAAGACGATAACGGGATTACGGTGCGGGTGATTGCTCGTGAAGAAGCGCCACTCTGGGCAGGCATCAGTGCGCGGGGATGGTCCCACGAGTATCCGGAACTTCGAGATTTTCTTAATCAGTTTGGGGCGCTCGTGACCGCGCGCGAGCAAAGCGTATGTTTTCTCGCGGAGGTGGACAGACAACCCGGAGCGGCGGGCGTGCTGTGCCTTCATGAAGGCGTGGCCTTGTTCGGTGGGGCGTCAACTGTCCCGGAGATGCGTCGGCGCGGGTTGCAGTCGGCACTCCTTCAAGCCCGGATGCGCTACGCCTTCGAACGGGGCTGCGACCTGGTCATGATGGTGACGGAAGCGGGCAGCCAGTCGCAGCGCAATGCCGAGCGCAAAGGCTTTCGTATTGCATATACACGCACGAAGTGGCGGTTATCGTTGCCAGCATCTGATACCGGAAAGGATTGATGGCGTCTACTCGCTACGCAGGGCCGTCTGCGGATCGACGCGGGCGGCGCGGCGGGCAGGGATCCAGCAGGCCAGCAGAGCCACGAAGGCGAGCAGCACAGGCACGAGCGTAAACGTCGCGAGGTCGTGTGGGCGGATTCCATAGAGAAAGCTCGAGGAAAATTTCGCAGCCATCCATGCGGCGGGCAGGCCGAGGGCAAGGGCGATGGCTGTGAGCAGCATTCCACGGCGAACCACGAGGCGCTGCACGGCTCCGAGCTGTGCGCCGAGCGCGATGCGAATACCGATCTCGCGGGTACGGCGGCTGACAGAGTAGTTCATTACCCCATACAGACCAACAGACGCAAGCGTCAGTCCAACGAATCCGAAGACGCCGAAGAGCGTGCCGGCGAGGCGAGGCAGAAAGAGTGCGTCACGGAGATGTTCCTGCATGGTCTCGGTGTTGAAGATGGCGATGGATGGGTCGAGAGAGTGAACGATATTGCGCACGGCTGAGGCGGTGGCAGCTTCATCATTGGTGCGGATGAGCAGAGAATATCCGAGGAATGAGGGATCAGACGCGACGCTCTGGGCGAGCGAGCGGTAAAGAACCGGTCTGAGGTCTTCACCGAGAGTGCGCGATTTGGTGTTTCCGACGACACCGATCACCTGGTAGCTCACGCCGGGGCCTTCGATGCGGCGGCCGATGGGATTCTCATCGTGAAAGACATCATGGACAAATACCTGGTTGACGACAGCAACCTTGGGCGCTGTCGCGCTCTCGTGGGCAAAGTCACGGCCGAGGATGCGTGGAATGCCCATCGTTTCAAAGTAGCCCGGCGTGACCATGTAGAGATCGACACTCGGATCGGGCCCGGTGGATTTGAAACCTTCGGCGTGAAACGCATCGCTGCGATTGCCCATAGAGAGCGGCGCAACATCAGTGACGACAACGGAGGTAACTCCGGGCAGTGCGGCAGCGCGATCGCGCATCTCGCTGAGGAACTGCACGGTGTGCTCGGGTGTATAACCGTGAACGCGGGGGTCAACGGACATCATGAGAATGCCTTGGGAGCGAAAGCCCACGTCCATGCCCGCAGCGTGCTCGAGGCTATGTAGAAAGAGTCCCGTGACGCATAGCAGGACGAGGGAGAGCGAGATCTGCACGACGACGAGAATGTTACTCAGGGTGAAACGGCGTCCGGGGCGGACGAGCGCATCTTCTCCCTTGAGTGCGCTGGCGATAAGGGGGCGCGCGGCAGCCCAGGCCGGAGCAAGTCCGAAGACAATGCCGGCGCCGATGCTAAGGCCAAAAGCGTAGAGGAGGACGCGCCAGTCAAGGCTGACTGCGATATCCAGCGGGATAGGCACGGGGAGATGGAACGCTGACAGAGCTGACGTGGCCCAGAGCGCGAGAATGACGCCGAGCACGCCTCCAGCGAGGGCCAGCAGAACAGTTTCGGTAAGAACCTGGTATATAAGCTGGCCGCGCGTGGCTCCGAGAGCGAGGCGAACGGCCATTTCGCGCTGGCGTCCGGCGCCCTGAGCCAGGAGCAGGTTGGCTACGTTGGCTCCCGCGATGCAGAGAACGAGCAGCACGACGATGCTGAGGGCGCCAAGGAAGAGTAATGCGACGCGCTTGTCAATCTGCGGCAGAGAACCGGCTGAATCGAAGGAGATACTATTGTCCTTGTCGGTCACAGGGTAGCTTTTGGCGAGATTCGCGCCGAGCGTGCCAAGTTCCGCGGCAACCTGAGCGCGAGATACGCCGGGTTTCACGCGCCCAATGACTCCGAGCCAGTGAAAGATGCGGGAATTGCGATCAGAAATGTTGACGGCGAGTTGCTCCACATTGCCTAGCGGTACCCAGAACTCGGGATCGAGGACGAGATCGACGCCTCGAAATCCTCGCGGAGCAACACCAACGACGGTAAAAAGCAGGCCCGAGAGAGTGATCGTTTTGCCGATGATTGCGGGGTCCGCTGCGAATCGTCGCTGCCAGAGGCTGTAGCCGAGCACGATGACGTGCTGCTTCTCCTCGCTGCTGAGAAAGCCGCGGCCGAGCGGCATGCTAAGCTGCGCGACGTCGAAGAAGTTACTGGTGGCGGCCTGGCCCCAGATGCGCTCGGGTTCGGCGCTGTCTCCTTGACCTGCTGCGGTCCCGGCTCCAGACATGGAGGCGGGCAAAAGCTCGTAGTAAGCGGCGATTCCGGAGAAGGATTTTGCCTGATCGCGAACATCCGTGTAGAGGGGCCAGGTAAAGTGGTTGGGGCGGCTCTCGCCTTGCGCCTGCGTGTGGAGCGACAGCAGAGTTGCGGGATCGCCTACGGGGGCGGGGCGCAGAATGAAGGTGCTGACGATGGAGAAGATGGTGGCGTTGCCTGCGATGCCGAGTCCGATGGAGAAGATGACGGCGACTGCAATGCCAGGTGACTTCAAGATCCTGCGAAAAGCGTAAGTCAAATCGCGCAGCCGGGATGCCATAGAGATGTCTCCCTCCGTTTGTGCCCGTATTTGACTCTTTACGCGGATATGGACGCGCTTGTTCCGGAATTGTCAGGAAAATGGCAATCAAAAGACGCGAGCACAATGAGCGGCCATCGTCGCCATGCTGAGAGGCAGCACAGAAAGTGCGGATTCGGTATCCACCCGCTTGTTCGCTAAAAATGATTTAATCCGAACCATGAGTCGAAGGACCGTCGAAGAGAAGATCGAGAAGCTGCGTGAGGAGATTCGCCACCACGAATACCTTTATTATGGGCTCGACGCGCCGGAGATTTCTGACGCCGATTTCGATGCGCTGA
>DATAQX010000154.1:0-19128 GCA_036264455.1 Silvibacterium sp.
CCCGATCAGCTTTCGCTGGTACCTGTTTCTGCTGGCCTTTCTCATTCTGCCGAATCTCCCGTTGCTGCTGGCTGCGCATCCGCTCAATCTGCTGCTGCACGGAACCATCAACCTCGATTATTTGCTTGTTGGTCTGGTCTCGCTCTTCATCCCACGTGTTGTCACGTTCTTTCTTCTTCTCGCTGCTATCCTGCTTGACTTTATCCACGCGGTCTGCATCACCTATCTCTTTTCTCCCGCTGAGTTTTTCCATGTCATGCGCTACGGTGGGATGCTCTCGACTACGCGCATGGGGCTGATCCTGGCCGTGTTTGGTTTTTCGGTGCTCGTTTGCCTGGCATCCGCGGGCTTCACCTCGCGCCGCCTGATCGGCCGTCAGCGGCGGCTGGCATATGTAACCATGCTAGCTCCATTTTTTCTATTGGCCCTGATCGATTTCCGAAGCGCCCGCAGCATTCTGCTCCCTTCGGGCAATGAGCCCTCTGGCGCACGACTCACGCGTACTCCAACTCTTGGCCTGCTGTACAGCCAGGTGATTTACGAACGATACGAACGAGGTCTGCGCCTTGGGGGCCAGTTTGCTATGCCGTCTGCGACCTCGCTCGCGCTGAATCATCTTGAGAATTACCAAAAACCTGACTCGTTCGCAGGCCAGAGTGAAAAGAACAACGTTCAGCCTAATCTCGTTCTCGTCGTTGTCGAATCGTGGGGACTGGCGCGCGATCCCTCTCTGCGTCGTGCCATGACCGAGCCTTATTCCGACTCCGCTCTGCTCGCGAAGTACGACGTTCTACGGGGGACCATGCCGTTTCAAGGGCCTACGACTTCCGGTGAAGGGCGGGAGCTGTGCCAAAGCCATATGGGCGCATATGTCGCCCAGGGTACTCCAGAGCAGTTGCAGCGCTGCCTTCCCATGCGCCTGCGGCGGATGGGCTACCGCACCCTTGCCGTCCACGGCTTCAACGGCGAGATGTACGACCGCAAGAACTGGTATCCAAAACTGGGCTTCGAGGACATCTGGTTTCTCGATCGGTTGCAGGCCATCGGCTTGCCCGACTGCGATGGCACCTTTAAGGGAACATGTGATGACGCCATAGCCGCGTGGCTGGGCGACAAATTGCAGCAGCCAGGCAACGCTCCCTTGTTCGTGCATTGGGTTACGCTGAACTCGCATCTGCCACTCTGGAGACCCATTCAGCTCAAGTCGCCCAGTTCATGCTCGGTGAGTCCAATTACCAGGAACGATCCCGCAGTCTGCTCCTGGTACCAGTTGATCTCGGTGGTAAGCCAGTCAATGCGCGATCTGGCGCTGAAACCGCAAGGCCGTCCCACTATCTTCGTGATCGTGGGAGACCACGCGCCACCGTTCGACCGGGACTTTGAACGCAGTCAGTTCTCGGCAACCGAAGTACCCTTCGTCATCCTTCTGCCGAAGAGCGATACCGCGCGATGAGCTGTCCAGCTTACTCCTTCATCAACCGATGGCCATGCTTTTTCCTGAAGTCTTTCGATAGACTTTTCAGGAGCCCCGGGAAGGCGCAAAAGGAAAAGTCGATCATGCAGTCGATGTATAGGAAAAGATTGACGGCTCTCCTGTTGCTCTGCGCCCTTCCTGTTCTCGGCCAAGTCAACACCGGTGAGCTTCGCCTGAAAGTGACCGACCCCTCGGGCCTGGGTCTGAAGACCTCCGCGCACCTTGTAAGCGATGGCAATCAGTACAACAACACTTTCACCACGGACGACTCCGGTTATGCCGACCTCAGACCTTTACCCTATGGCATTTACCTCGTGAAAGTGGAAGCGAAAGGCTTTGCCCCAATAAACAAGGTAGTGGAAATAGCTTCGGCGATCCCGGTCGAATCCACCATCAAACTTGAAGTTGCTCCCGTTACCACAGTTGTGAAGGTGAACGCTACCGACACCCTGATCGATCCCCACCGTTCTTCCTCAATTTTGGAAATCGGCTCTGAGCAGATTGAAACTCGGGTCGGCTCTCTTCCCGGACGATCGGTGCAGGATCTGGTGAACACCCAGCCCGGATGGCTCTACGAGGGCAATGCCGTCCTGCATCCGCGCGGCTCCGAATACCAGACGCAATTCGTCATCGATGGCATTCCCCTCACCGACAATCGCTCTCCCAGCTTCGGCCCCGAGATCGAAGCCGACGGTGTCGACTCGATGAGTATCTATACCGCCGGCTTTCCCGCTGAGTATGGCAGGAAGATGGGCGGCGTGGTCGAGATCAACACCAAAAAGGAGACCAGCCCCGGCCCGCACGGGGAGCTCGTCCTTTCCGGGGGCAGTTATCGCACGGCAAGCGGCTATGGCCAGGCACAGGAGCTATGGGGTAAGAACCTGCTCGGTGCGAGCGTCAGTGGCGGCATGACCAGCCACTACCTCAATCCCGTTGTTCCTGAAAACTTCACCAACAATGGCACCACTGGCGACTTCTCAGTCCGCTATGAGCGCGACCTGACTGAGAACGACCGGCTCAGGATGAGCGGGCGCCACGCGCTTTCCCGTTTTCAGATCCCCAATGAGCTGGTGCAGCAGGAAGCCGGACAGCGCCAGGATGGCAGCAATTTCGAGACCATGGGCGTCATCAGCTACGATCATATTTTCTCGCCGAATGTCCTCGGCCAGTTCTCGGGAATGGTGCGCGACAACGCAAACAACCTGGACTCGAACGAGCTGTCTACCCCTATCATTGCCTTCCAGAACAACTCTTTTCGCGAAGGCTATTTCAAGGGAACCGTCTCGGTGCATCGCGGGAATCAGGAGTGGAAGGCTGGCGTCGAGTCAGACACCACCTTTCTGCATGAGAACTTTAACTACAAGATCACCGACCCTACGCAGTTCGACGACGATACCCCTCCTACAGGGTCGTTCATCGAGAGCCGCCCGAATCTGGAGCAATCGGCCTTCGTTGAGGATCTC
Source organism: Silvibacterium sp. (assembly GCA_036264455.1). Classification (GTDB taxonomy): domain Bacteria; phylum Acidobacteriota; class Terriglobia; order Terriglobales; family Acidobacteriaceae; genus Silvibacterium. The sequence continues at coordinate 2,938 of DATAQX010000154.1, forward strand.
ATTCGCCTGGGCAAGTGGACGGTCAGCGCCGGCCTGCGCTGGGACCACTACCAGCTTCTTCTGAACCAGAACGCCTTCAGCCCGCGCATCACCGTGGGCCGCTATCTGCCCTCGGCGAACATGGTGCTGCACGCATCCTATGACCGAATCTTCCAGACGCCCTCTTTTGAAAACATCCTCATTTCCAGTTCCAACGCGATCACAGCGCTCAGCGATAACTTCCTCAAGCTGCCTGTGCAGCCTTCGCGTGGAAACTACTACGAAGGAGGCCTCTCAAAAGCTTTCGCCGACAACCTGCGTCTCGACATCAATCTCTACCGCCGCGACGTCCGTCAGTTCGCCGATGATGACCAGTTACTCAATACCGGTGTCAGCTACCCGATCGCATTTGATAAAGCCGTAATCTACGGCGCTGAAGGAAAGCTCGATCTCGTTCACTGGGGCAAGCTCTCCGGCTATGTCAGCTATTCCTACATGGTCGGCAATGTCTGGTTCCCGGTCACTGGAGGACTCTTTCTCGGCGACGACGCTAACAATGCCGCGAGCCAGCCCACCGGGCATTTTCCCAACTCGCAAGATCAGCGCAACACCTTGCGCGCGCGATTCTTCTATCAGTTCCTGCCGCGCTTCTGGATGGCCGGCGGCGTTCAGTATGGCTCAGGCCTGCCCTTCGAATTCGAAGGAGATTATGACGATGCCCTTGCACAGTACGGTCCCGAGGTTGTCAGCCGCATTAATTTTGACCGCGGCCGCGTTGATCCGAACCTCGCCACAAGCGCCAGTGCAGGTATCGATGTTTATAAGAGCGACAAACTCAACATGCGCCTCCAGGCCGACGGAGACAACCTCGCCGACCGCCTCAACATCATCGATTTCGGCGGCCTCTTTTCAGGAAACGCGATCGCTCCGGGACGCAGCTATTCACTCCGTCTCACTACCAACTTCTAACTAAGGCCTCATCTGGGCAGTGTATTTTTGTAGATCGTGCCGTCCTTCATGATGACCAGAAAGTTCTTGTCGGGATCTTCGATAAGCTTGATGTTTTCCAACGGATTGCCATCGACCAGCAGCAGATCTGCGAGTGCGCCCTCCTGCACGACCCCAAGCCGGCCCGGATAGGGATTGATGAACCCGGTGAGCGCCATGAGTTCGCCATTATCTCCGGTGGCCATTTTGAGTACTTCGGCAGGCGTGTACCAGCGGATCAGCTTGGCGAGGATTGCGCCCTGCCGGTTTACCAGCCTTGCATCGAAGAGAATGTCGGTGCCAAAGGCTGTCTTAATCTTGTACTTCTTCGCCAACTTGTAGGCGTTGTCGGTGCCGGTGACCACCTCCATCAGCTTCCTCTGGTTCACCGAACCCTCGGGGAATTGATGGAGGTCTTCATCGTCGAGAAAAGGCTGCAAGCTCCACCAGGTTCCCTTTTCTGCCATCAACTTTGCTGTGGGCTCATCGATGAGTTGACCATGTTCGATGCACTTGACGCCTGCGGCGATCGCCTGCTGGATCGCGCGCGGAGTGTAGGCGTGCACGGTGACATAGGTTCCCCAGTTTTCGGCTGCCTCGACGCCAGCACGAAGCTCCGGTTCGGTGTACTGAGTGGATTCGATTGGATTGTAGGGAGAGGCGACGCCGCCTCCGGCCATAAGCTTGATCTGGCTCGCGCCCGCGCGCAACTGCTCTCTTGCTCGCAGCCGAACCTCGTCGGGGCTGTCGGCGATGGCTGCGATTCCTTCGACCTCGGTGTAGCTGAGAGGACCGCCGGGGAGCCGCGGAACTTCGAAGGAGAAGCGGAAGTCTCCGTGTCCGGAGGTTTGTGAGATGAAGGCACCCGAGGGATAGATTCGCGGACCTGGGAAGACACCCTCGTCGATCGCGCGTTTGAGCCCGAAGACGGGTCCTCCGAGATCGCGCACGGTCGTGAAGCCTCGCATCAGCGTCGCTCCCGCCTGTCGGGTAGCGAGTAGCAGCAGGTAACGGGGGTCGGCCGTCATCAGGACGGGCTGGGGCACCGCTGCCATGAACGCATGCCAGTGCGCATCAATGAGGCCTGGCATCAGCACCCGTCCGTTACCCGCGATGACAGAAACATTAGCGTTTGTATCGACAGTGATCGGGCTCGTGGAGATGCGCTGAATGATATTGCCTTTGACCAGCACATTAGAGGGAGCCGAGAGTGCAGCACTCTTACCATCGAAGATAAGGACATTCTGAAAAAGCGTTACCGCAGTGTTGACAGGAATAGTGGGAGGTGTCGCGCCCGGCGGTGCTAAGTCATAGTCTTGCCCCAGGCTCGCCTGGCAAAGTCCGAGTGAGAGTGCCGCCAACAACAACGATGGAGATAGCTTGAGTTTCATGGCATTGCCTCTTTTCAGATCTAGTGAAGGTTTCGCGTTAACATCCTCGGGCCTGCCTGGAGACCGGAAATCCACATTCAAGCGGAATTCCGATAAAGAAACGCTGACTGAAGTCCCTGTTTTGCGGACCGAATGATGGCAAGCCGCAGTAGAGCCCTGACTCCACTTTTGGGTGTCCGGCAAAGCAATTGTCGAAGTGGGATAGGCGAAGGTAGGACCAATGCACCAGGCAAGCCCAATAGCCACTGCGCTTTGAGTTAGAAGAACTGCATTGCATCAGGGTGATTAGACCCGTCTGTCTTGTTGGGCAGGCTCACTCGCGGGCGTGAGGATGCATTCTTCCTCGTTAAAAAATGTGAGAGCGAGAAGCGGCCCGCCCTGTAGCAGGCGGGCCAGGAACTTCTCGTTTCTAACTAGGCCATAAAACGCGATTTGCGCAACATCGTGAGACCAAACGACACACCCAGAAATACGAGCCCTACCAGCCCGATCAACGGAACGATCGACCCGGTCTTGGGTAGAGCAGCGGCCTCAGGTGCCGCTTCTGGTGCAGGTGCCGGTGCCGGCCGTGAAACCACTACCAGGATCGGAGTGGCAGCGGGCGGTGGCGGCGGTGGCGGCGGTGCTGTGCCAGTGATTTGTGTATGCTGGTTGACCACCGTCATGGGCTCCTCGGTGACTCGGGTAGCCGACACCTTCATCCCCCGCCTCAAGCCGTTAGCATCCGTTTCCCGGCCATCTACCATGAACCTCTGGCCCCTGGGAATGTTGAACTGCTGGTTCGTTCCATCATCCAGCGTGAGAATTACACGGGTAGGCGGAGTCACGTGCCAAACGGTGCCCGTCACAGTATCGGTTGTGGTAACCAATTTGGGAGTCGTGGTGACCGTGACCGTGCGCTCCAATTTCGTGCCCGGCTTCAAGTCGTGAACGCTAAGGTCCTGTCCACCCACATGGAACTTAGTGCTGTTCGGAACGTTGGGGAAATGCACGATCTGCCCCTGATCGTTCCTGATGATGAGGTCGTTGCCATCGACCAGGACTACTTCGCCGCTCTCGACACTTACTTCGTGCGACGCCGTCCCATGAGTAGTTGTAGTTGCAGTTTCTACCTGGGCGCTCATACTTATGGCGAAGACCAGGGAAACAGCCCCCACCGCAAGCACCGTCCCAACTCGTGACCAGTTACCTTTTGAATTCATTGTGTATGCTCCTTTCGAACCTTCTGAACTGCGGAATCGGATCCAGATGTAGCGGTTTTATCGGAATCCACCATTGATGCATGGACTATGTAACGTTGAGGTGCATCCCCAACGAAGTAGAACGGATAACAGGTCACCAGGGTAAGTGACGAGTGTGAACCACTTTGTAGTACAGAAACATCGGAAGGTTGCACGATCTGAATGTCATCAACCTTGTAAAGAAAGTCGTCTCCGTTTGCAGCCAATTCAATATTGTCACCAACGTGAACTTCTTTCAGGCCTCGAAAAAAGCCATCACGATGAGCGGCGATACCGATGTTACCCGGCTCCCCTGGCATCGCAGTTCCTGCAATCCTGCCTGCTCCGCGATTGAGGATGAGTTCGTCGGTTCCGTCGAATACCGGGACTTCAATCCTCGCTCTGGGAATAGTAAGAACCGCAAGCGGGGCGTCCATTTTCATACCAAGGGCAGCTTCGTATGCGCGAATTCGTTTCTCGGACCACAGGGCGAAATTGATCGACGAAGACTCCGGTTTTTCGCCTGCAGAATTTACCGTTGGGGGCTTTGATTGGTTCGCCTCAAAACTCCATACCTCGGCCCGAGCCATCACCAGTCCGTGAACTCGCACGATGATGGACCCCATCAGCAAGGCCAAACCCGCAATTAGGAAGAAGCGTTCTAACTGCCGATAAGACTTCATCGCGTAATGTCGCAACCTTTCCGCTGACGGCGCTGACACCGATAGAACCCGAATCGAACCGGAGAATCTCACTCGTCATCGCAACCAGCTAACTGCTGGTTTCTCATACTGTGAGGCGAAACGGACTATAACAACCGTCGCTAAATGACGACAATAGGACCTTGGTCCAATTGCCGATGGGCTAAGAAGCCCGCGAAGAGAATCTTATAGGCCAAAGGCCCAATTGCGCATTCAATCAAGCTAAGTATATTCCTTCATCTTGGTCAGGGCCTGCTCACGCTACCTCTGCGAAGTGAGTTCCACGCATCAATGATCGACTGCCCTCCAACTGCGACGCGCATAGGCTTGGTTGACGATGATCTTTCAGTCCGCAAAGCTATGGGCCGTCTACTCAGGTCTCATGGGTATGAGTGTGTCGCTTATGAATCTGCTGAGGCCGCTTTGGCCGATCCCGAATTGTTGCGGATGCAATGCCTGGTTCTCGATATTGAACTTCCGGAAATGAGCGGCTTTGAACTGCGCGATCACCTGGTTGAACTTGGATCGGCGATTCCCTATATTTTTTTCACCGGGCATGCAGAATCCGACTTTGTCGACTGGAATGCCCGGATGGGCGACAGCTTGTATTTGAAGAAACCTGTAGACGACAATCAACTGCTTTCTTTGATAGAAAAGCTCATCGCCCGGGCGTCCGGGTTGTTAAACTCGTAGACCGGGTTATGATCCAAGAATTTTCCCTTGGGCTGGGAATGCCAATGGAGGAATATTCGTGGAGTCGCAGTCCATCACGAAAGGCACCGTTCACGTCGTCGACGACGATCCGAGCGTCTGCCGTGCAGTGAGCCGGCTTCTTCGATCCCACGATCGACAAGTCCAAGTCTATGCTTCGGCTCGAGAGTTCCTTGACACACAACTCGATCCCGGCGCAGCGTGTGTCCTCGTCGACCTACAGATGCCCGAGATTAATGGACTGGATCTGCAGCAGTTACTAAGCCAGGTATCTGAAACCCTGTCCGTTGTATTTATCAGTGGACACGCCGATATTCCCGACACTGTTCGTGCCATGAAGGCGGGCGCCGTTGATTTTCTCACTAAGCCATTCGATGAAAGTCAACTGCTTGCTGCCATTGAAACAGCGCTGGCGCGATCGAGAGAGGCCTGTATTCGCCGCGATGCCCTCAACCGCGATCGGGCTATTTTTGAAACCCTGACGCTGCGAGAGCGAGAGGTGTGCGTGCGGGTGGCGCAGGGAATGCTCAACAAGCAAATCGGCGGTGAATTCGGTACCGCCGAAAAGACGATCAAGGTGCAACGCGGTCGGGTCATGCAGAAATTGGGCGCGCAGTCGGTAACGGACGTCGTCCGCCTGGTCGAACGTTTGCGCGCGGGCGGTCACCTGCCGCCTGCCTCCAGCCTGCCTTGAAGGATCGCTTTTCCTGGCGCCCCGGTCACACAAAGAGTCTGGCCTGACTCGGAGTCTGGCCTGAATCGTCCTGCTTATCCGAGGTCAAAATAGGGGTTACAGTGCGGCACTTGCGCTCAGGTCTGTCCGAAGTGGTAGAATTCGCTGGAATTGTAAACCCTGCATTGGGTTACACCGGATCGCCGGTGACCGTCGCCGGTAGATTTTGTCACATGTCAGGGTTGTTTTTCTGGGCCCGGTAGTCGAATAACATGCGCGTCGGAGGTACGTCGTTGACCGGCCGTCTGGATAATCGAAAAGCACTCGTTGGTCCCCACGTCGATCGTCATTTCCGGTCGTCTCTAATCCATAATCAGCGCAGTCACCTGTGGCACACGACGATAGTGTTCACATTGCTGGCGTGTGCTTTTCCCCTGCAATCGATCGCCGCGATACACATGCAGGAAGTACGGCGCGTCCTGATTATTTACGAGACGGGTCCTTCAACACTTTCGTTCCATCTCATCGATCAACAGCTACGCTCCACTTTGGACGACCAGTCGCCTTACCTGGTTGAGATCTATACAGAGTCGATGGAGACTGGTCTGTTTCCGGATGAGGCTTCTCAACAGCAGATTCGGGAAGCATATATCCGCAAATACAAGGATCAGAAGCTGGATCTGATCATTGCTGCCGGGCCATCACCCATTCAGTTCATGGTCGAATCGCATGAAAGCCACTTCAAAAATGTCCCGGTAGTCTTCTGCGGAGCGACCAGGGAGCAAGTGGGAAATCTGCCGTTTAACCCTTACTTTACGGGTGTTTGGCTGACCTGGGATCCGGCCAGGACTTTGGATGCAGCTCTGCGATTGCTTCCTGATACGAAGCACGTGGTCGTCGTCGGCGGTGCTGGATTGTACGACAGAGAGCTTGAAGCAGCTGTCCAGAAGAGCCTTACCCCTTATGAACATCAAGTGGAAATAACCTACCTCACCGATCTGGCAATGCCCGCGCTCCTTGACCGGCTGGAGCAGCTGCCGCGCGACTCTATCGTGCTGTTCACCACTATCCAGCGTGATGCAGCGGGAACGTACTTCCCAAGAGCCGTATCGGTGGCCAATGCGTCGGTGGCCAATGCGCCGATCTTTGTCTTGTTCGACACCCTCATGGGATATGGAACAATCGGGGGCTATGTGAGCAGCTTTGCAGGCCAGGGCCGGGAGGCCGGCAAGATGGCGTCCAGGATTCTCAATGGCGAGAAGCCACAGGACATCGCCACTGTAGCGGGTACGAATGCATATATCTTCGACTGGCGGCAACTACAACGCTGGGGGATACCGGAGTCGAGAATCCCAGTTGAGTCAACAATCCTGTTTCGGGCGCCGACTGATTGGGAAAAATACAAATACAAAATTATCAGTGTCCTCGCGGTTGTCGCCGCTCAGACTGCTTTCATGCTTCTCCTGATCTGGCTGATCAAACGAAGAATACGCGCGCAACAGGTCCTGGAACGACAGCTGGTGGTAAAAGAAATCTCTCATCTCAACCAGGTGGCGTCGATGGGTCACATGGCTGCCTCTCTTGCTCACGAATTGGCTCAGCCACTGGGAGCAATCCTCAGTAATGCGCAGGCAGCTGAACACCTCGCCTCCAGGCCATCGCCAGACTCTGGGGAAATCCGGGCTGCCCTGACCGATATTCGGGAGGATGATAAACGGGCCCGTGCAGTACTGGAGAACATGCGCGCAATCTTCAAGAAACAAACGATTGCTCTTTATGAAGTGGATCTCAACGAAATCGCGCATGGTGTAAGCCGAATGGTAAGGAACGATGCACAGCTGCGCGGCGTCGAACTCCGGTTAATGCTTTCAACCAGTGCCCTGCGGGTACAGGGCAGTGTGGTGCCGCTGCAACAGGTCGTTCTGAATCTCATCAACAATGGCATGGATGCCATGCAGGATCTGCCGCAGAATCGAAGAGTTCTTACAGTGACGACGTGCGTTAGAGCGGACATGAACTCTGGAATGATCCTGGTGGAAGACAACGGTCCCGGGATCGCAGACAGGAACAAGGTGAAAGTATTTATGCCGTTCTTCACGACCAAGACCGAAGGCCTCGGCATGGGACTGTCGATCTGCCGTTCCATCCTGGACTCCCTGGGAGGCCGTATCAGCTTCGACAACAGGCCGGGCGGAGGATCGACTTTCAGGGTGGAATTGCCATTGGCAGTTGCCCGGGACCTCGTCTACCGCCCTATGTCCGCCTGACTCAAATTGTCGATTGGACCAAGGTCCAATTGCATCCTCAGCACAAAGATTCTTATAGTTAGCCCGCTTCAACTTAGCGCGACACGAAGCCTCGCGTGCGGGAGATTTCCTCGACGGCCGTTCCATGTAATCGGCCTCCGCAGGTCCCGTTTCGTGATGTTTGGGCGCTGCGGAGGATTCAGATGAAACGATACGGCGTCAGACGTGGAGTTTTCGTATTTCTCATTGCTGCATTCGCGGGCATTCTTGTGGCGCACACACAGGAGAACGCCGGTACCGTCCCCGTGCACATGACAGTAACTGCGTCAGCTATGGGCAATGGCCCAGTGCCCGACGTGAAACGTAGCGATGTGGTCGTGAGGCAGCGTCGCAATCATCTGCAAGTGACCGGCTGGGAAGCCGCGCGTGGAAATCGCGCGGGACTCGACCTGTTCATCGCCATCGACGACGCTGCCGACCGGAGCCTGGGATCGCAGCTCAACGATATACGGGCCTTTATCAACGCTCAGCCGCCCACTACCAACGTGGGCGTGGGCTATATGCGGAATGCCACGATCCAGATCGTCCAAAACTTCACACCGGACCATGCTGCAGCCGCTAACTCCGTGCGATTGCCCCTGGGCAGTGTCGGCTCGTTCGGAAGCCCCTTTCTTTCCGCGATCAGTCTGATGAATGGCTGGCCCGCGCACCCCAACCGCCGGGTGCTGATTATGATCACGGATGGAATCGACCGGGCCAGAGGCGGACCACGCTCTCCCGCCCTCAGCACGAATCCAGACGTGAACTCTGCAAGCACCGTTGCCCAGCGCACGGGAACCATCATCTACGGGATCTACACTCCGGGTGTGGGTCATTTAGGACGGAATTTCTGGGAAGCAACCAGAGGGCAGAATGGTATTGCCCAATTATCCGAGGCCTCCGGCGGTGAGTCCTTCTTCCTGGGACTTCAGGCTCCCGTCAGTTTCAGGCCATACCTGGAAAGTATCCAAAGGAGCCTCGACAACCAGTACCTTCTTGAGTTTCGAGTGGCGCCGAACCGGAGAGCGGGTTTGCAGTCAGTTACTGTGGAGACCGAACTTCCGGGTGTGGAGTTGATATCCGCTGATAGTGCATGGGTGCCAGCTCAATGAACAAACTAGCCGATCCTTGCAGTTTGCTTGTGGGCAGAAGACTACGAGAGCGGATCCGTGTGCCCTTTGGGGCTTCGCTGGCAATCCGACTGCAGAAGCTTTCTGCCCTACGGACTATGTAAGCAGCAGGAACGGAAATAAGGAAACGATACTGCGGGGGATACATAAATAGATGGCCATCGCAACAGCATCCAGTTACTCTTCTCGATCGTCAATCATATTGGCGATCCTGCTTATAGTCCTCGGGTTGCTGGCAATCTTCCTGCCAACTGCCGCTTCAATTGGAGTTGCCAGAGTGCTCTCGCGGCTGCTCCTTTTCGATGGGATTTTCCAACTGGTGTATGCCTTTCGGTCTAAGGGTATCGGAAGCACGATCTGGAAGTTTCTGGTTGCTGTTTTGTACATCGGGGCGGGCGTCTATTTGCTGATGCATCCGCTGTTGGGGCTGGTCGGGCTAACGCTGGTGCTGGCGGTGTTCTTCTTTGTCGAAGGCGCAATGGACATCATCGGATATGTCTGGACGCACAAAGTTCCTGGCTCGGAATGGCTGCTGCTGCACGGAGTCGTAACCCTGCTGCTCGGCCTGATGATATGGAGGCGTTGGCCAATCAGTTCTCTCTGGGCATTGGGAATCATCGTAGGCGTCAGCATGTTTGTGACCGGCGTGACCCGACTCCTGATGGCTTTGAAGAATCGCCAGCTTGCGGCCGTTCCGAGGTGAGCTCTCTCGACTTTCAGTCCGTTGATGGGACTGAAAGTTGGACTGCCTGCCGTGAGAGTTTCGCATAAACAAATCGGCGAGCCTGGTGGAATCTGAGGTAGTGAAAATCACATAACCGCATTCGCCTGCAGTCCTCGCGATTTCCGCCTGTTAAGACCGGCAGCCATATCGATCCGGTCAAAACCGCGCATCGCTCATCTTTTTATACTGAACCATTTCTACATCAGCACGTATACTTCTCTACCACGAGAAAGACCTCAGGGTTTTTGGCGATCCTAAGCATTTTCAGCGCACGGTTTCTGCGCTTATCAGGAGAGTTTTGTGCCACTGACGATCACCGGCTTGTCGAAGACCTACTCCAACGGAGTCCAGGCACTCAAAGACCTGAACCTCACCATCGGCAACAATATGTTCGGGTTGCTTGGGCCTAACGGGGCAGGCAAAAGTACGCTCATGCGTACCATCGCCACGCTACAGGAACCGGACTCCGGTGAAATCTGGCTGGACAACATCAATGTTGTTAAGCAGAAGGACACGGTGCGCCGTCTCCTCGGCTATCTTCCCCAGGAGTTCGGCGTCTATCCAAAGATCTCCGGGCTCGACATGCTCAGCCATCTCGCCGTGATGAAAGGCGTCACTGACAGTGGCGAACGCAAGGAAATGGTCGAGGCTCTGCTCAACCAGACCAATCTGTGGGACGCCCGCAAAAAAGCGCTCAGCACCTATTCCGGAGGCATGAAGCAGCGTTTCGGCATCGCCCAGGCTCTGCTCGCCAATCCCAAGCTCATCATTGTCGACGAGCCCACGGCCGGTCTTGACCCCGCCGAGCGCCATCGCTTCCTCAACCTGCTCAGCTCGATTGGCCGCGACGTGATTGTCATTCTCTCGACGCACATCGTCGAGGATGTCCGCGAGCTGTGCAATCGCATGGCTATCATCAGCAACGGGGAGCTCCTGCTCGAAGGCTCGCCAGCCCAGGCTCTCGAAACCCTCAGCAGCCGCATCTGGAGCAAGCTGGTCACTGACGAAAGCGAACTCACGGCGCTCGAAACGCAATTGCAGATCGTCTCGGTGCAGTTGCTGGGCGGCGCTCACGAGGTCCGCGTCTACTCCGAGACCAACCCTGGAAGCGGCTTCAGCCCCGTCGATCCCAACCTGGAGGATGTCTACTTTCTCAACATGGAACGCCACGTCAATCGCAACGGGGATCGCACCACGGTTAACTGATCTGGCGCGAGGAGAGTCACGATGTTTCTGGATTTTTTTCTGTTCGAGTTGAAGCTGCGGCTGAAGAGCATCTCCACCTACGTCTATTTCCTGCTCTGGTTTCTGTTTGCTTTCTTTTGCGTGTCGGCTGAGGACTTCGGCCCCGTAGGTGCGGGCAAGGTCCTGTTGAATGGCCCCTACGCCACGCTGATGATCATTCTGAACGGGACCGCCTTCGGCATGATCGTCATGTCGGCTATCTTCGGGCCGTCAATCCTGCGCGACTTCCAGCGTGACACCTATCAACTGGTCTTCACCAAGCCCATCTCCAAATTCGCTTATCTCGGCGGACGCTGGGCCGGCTCCATGGTTATAACGTTGCTCGTCTTCAGCGGCCTGCTCATCGGTGAAATCGCCGGTTCCTTTGCGCCGTGGGCGGACCACACCCGCATTGGCCCCACTCACCCGGGAATGCTTGCGAAGCTATATTTTTCCGTCATCGCTGTACAGGTCTTCTTTCTCGGGAGCCTGTTCTTCACGGTAGCCGCGCTCACGCGAAAAATTATTACTGTTTACCTCCAGGGCGTTGTTCTTTTCGTCGTATATCTCGTTCTGCTCGTTTCAGCCATACAGACGCGCAGTCTCGACCGTTTCTGGCCCTCGGTTTTCGATCCCCTCGGCATCCTGCTGGCCGACAGCATCACCCGCTACTGGACCGTCGTCGAGCAAAACACCCTCACGCCAACCTGGACCGGCATGTTCCTCTGGAACCGTCTGCTCTGGATCGGCATAGGCATCCTTTCGCTGGTTATCACGTGGACATTCTTTCCCATGTCCGCCGAGGCTCTCACCGCGCGCGCCTCACGCAAGAAGAAGAAAGTCGAGCAGGAGGAAGCACGACCGCCGCGACCGCTCTTCGGCGTCTCTCTGCCTCGCGTGCATCAGTATTTCAGCGCGCGCACTTCCTGGCTGCAGTTTTCGACGCTGGTGCGCATGCGCATTCGCAACATCGTCCGCGAAGTCCCGTTCTGGGCGATCACACTGGTCATGATCGCCTACGTTCTTATCAACGGGCACTTCGCCGGGCGCATCCAGGATCGCGACGTCTGGCCCGTAACCTATCTCATGCTGCAGGCGGTCGAGGGCCCTGCGGTAGTATTTTTCGTCATTATCTCGACGCTGTACGCCGGCGAACTGATATGGCGCGAACGGGACACCAGCTTCGAGCAGATACACGACTCGCTGCCTGCACGCGAGTGGATCGACTGGCTCAGCAAATTCTTCTCTCTCGCCGTCGTAGAGCTGATCCTGCTCACCGTCGTGCTGTTCTGCGCCGTCTTCTCGCAAATACTCCAGGGCTATTTCCACTTCGAGCTTCTGCAATATTTCAAGGAGCTCTACCTCATCACTTTTGCCCAGGTCCTCATCTACGCGTTTCTTGCCCTGTGCGTGCAAACGCTCGTTCCAAATAAGTTTCTGGGACACGGCCTCGTGATCGGATTCTTCATCCTCATCCCCGTTCTTTACCGCTACGGCTTCGAGAACCGCCTCGTCCTATTCGGAGAAATCACTCCCTATACCTACTCGGATATGAACGGTTACGGACATTTTGTGCCGGCGCTCTTCTGGTCGATTACTTACTGGCTGGCAGTCGGTGGGCTGCTCGGTATCGTCGCCATCGTCATGGCGCGGCGTGGCAGCGATTTATCCTGGAAGACGCGCTTCCGCAATGCGGCCGAGCGGTTGCCCGGCCTCATCCCGGCAACCGTCGTGCTGCTCGCTATCGCAATTGGCAGCGGAGCCTGGTTTTACTACAACACCCACCGCCTGAACCTCTTCCAGACCGCAAAGCAAAGGCGTCAACTCCAGGCTGAATACGAAAAGCTCTACAAGAAATACGAAAAGCAGCCGCTACCTAAGGTCGTCGCCGTCGACACTACAGTCAACATCTACCCCGAACGCCGGTCGTTCTCCGCCACCGGCTGGTACATCCTTCAGAACAACTCGGCGCAGCCCATCTCTGACATTCACATCACCGGGCAGCGCGACTCCATCGACGAGATTCACTTCGATCGCCCAGCGCAAATCGACCTCAACGATAAGACACACTGGTACTCCATCTACCACCTCGCGCAGCCGCTCGCCCCCGGCGACAAAATGCGGATGGACTTCCACTGCTCCTACACCTCGCACGGATTCAAGGACGGAGGAGAACGCCCGGAGTTTGCTTACAACGGAACCTTCTTCGACTCGGATTACTTCCCTTACCTCGGATACAACCGCAACGTTGAGCTCGACAATCCCGTCCGCCGCCGCGAACAAAAGCTCGGGCCTTATGAAGAACTCGCTCCGCGCGGTGATCCCTATTACTCGCAGGTGAATCTCTTTCGCCCCGACTCTGACTGGATCACCTATCACACCGTAGTCAGCACCTCAGGCGACCAGATGGCCATCGCCCCGGGCTACCTGCAGAAGCATTGGACACAGGACGGCCGCAATTACTACGAGTACAGCATGGCGTCGACCGAGATTGCTGACTTTTTCTCCTACCTTTCAGGCCGTTACGCCATCAAGCGCGACAAGTGGCAGGATGTGAACCTCGAAATCTACTACGAGCCGCAGCACACCTACGTACTCGATAAGATGTTGTCATCGTCCAAGCGCGGCCTCGGATACTACACGGCAAACTATAGCCCTTACCAGTTCCAGCAGTACCGCATTCTCGAGTTTCCGCGCTATCGGGCATTCGCTCAGTCCTTTCCCAACACCGTCCCCTACTCCGAGGACATAGGCTTCATCGGCCGCCTCAAGAAGCCCGACGACATCGACTTCACTTACTTCGTGACCGCGCACGAGCTCGCCCATCAATGGTGGGGACACCAGCTCATCGGTGCGCTTGTTCAGGGCTCGAACATGATGTCCGAGAGCCTTGCCGAGTATTCCGCGCTGCGCGTGATGCAGCACCAGTATGGTGACGCGCAGATGCGCCGCTTTCTCAAACACGAGCTCGACGGATACCTGCGCGGCCGCGCCGGCGAAGTGCGCCACGAACCACCGCTGGTATTGGTGCAGAACGAGCCTTATGTCTGGTATCAGAAAGGATCGCTGGTGCTATACGCGCTCAGCGACTATATCGGTGAAGATAAGCTGAATGCCGCGCTCGGCAACTTCCTCCAGCAGAACCGCTACAGCAAGACGACATATCCCGATACGCGCGGATTTGTCGAGGCTTTGCGTAATGCGACTCCGCCAGATCTGCAATATCTCATTACCGACATGTTCGAGACGATCACGCTGTATGACAATCGCGTCGTCTCCGCTACCTGGCAGGAGATGCCCGATCACAAATACAAAGTCGTGCTCAACGTGAAGTCACGCAAACTCAAGGCTAACGGAGATGGCGTCGAGTCCGAAGTCCCGCTGCACGATCTCATCGAGGTGGGCGTCTTCTCAGGCAAGAAAGATCATGAAGAGCCGATCCATGTCGAGAAGCAATGGATTACAAGAAATGACTCGACTATCGAATTCATCGTCGATCAGAAACCGACCCGGGCAGGAATTGACCCTTATAACAAGCTCATCGACCGCAATCCGGACGACAACATGATCGATGTGAGCAAAATGTAATCAACATCGTTACACATCAGTGCTGATTTCTCCATCCTTTCGGCCTCCTTTGCCGAAGGGGTGGGACTCACAACTTCGTCGCATCCTTCCTGAAAAATTCATTCAACTCCGCACCCGGCGTTAATCCCTCGAATCCAGCAAAGTTGCCCTCTTCTGCAATCAGCTTCGCCGCGCGAATGAATCCCGTCCACGCCGCCCTCGCCAATGATGATCCCACGCTGATCCGCCGCACACCCAGCGCTGCCAGATCGGCCATCCGCAGTCCGGTGTTCGCGCTCATCAGCACATTCACCGACTTCGGACTTACCGCTGCAATGATCGCATCGATCTGTTCGCGCGTTTGCGGGCCGGGAGCATACAGCACATCCGCGCCTGCCTCCGCATAAGCCTCCAGCCTCCTGACCGCCTCGCGCAGCGGATCGGCAAGCCCCACCAGAAAACACTCAGCCCTGGCCGTCAGCAGTACATCTGCCCCCAAAGCATCGATCGCGGTGCGCGCCGCACGAATCCTCTCCACCGCCACTGGAAATTCGTACAGAGCTTTCTCGCGATCGCCCCTGCGATCTTCAATCGAAAGCCCGGCCACGCCGGTCTCCACGCACAGCCGGACATTCTCCGCGACGCCTTCTGGCTCGTCCGCGTAACCCGCCTGGAAATCCGCATTCACCGGCAGGTCCACTGCGGCCACAATCTCCGCAATATGTGCCAGGGCGACCTCGCGCGGCACGGCCCACTCCGCATCCGGCAGCCCGCGTGAGAAGGCAAAGCCCGAGCTGGTGGTCGCCAGCGCCTTGAATCCCAGCCCACGTAGATATCGAGCCGAGCCCACATCCCACGGATTGGGAATCACAAAGCATCCGCTCTCATGCAACTTCCGAAACGCCGCCCGGCGCGCCCTGTAGTCCATTCGATTCTCCTTCGTGCGAATTCGAATGCCCGGCTCTTCACAAAGCCTGAACTGCTATAAACTATCCGCATGGGAAGCAAAGACAAAGGGAAAAAAGAAGTCAAGAAGAAGCCCAAGCCCAAACCGAAGATTGAGCCGGGCCGCAAACGCGAAGAGTGGATCCCAGCCTCCATTAAACCCGCGAATTAAGGGGGCCGATTTTTGATCCGCTTTAGGAGCGGCGTTGCACCTTCAAGCGGCACTGCTCTGCAAGGTATCGCATTTCCTCACACGGACACGCCCGCGTTGCTACTCCAGTACGCGTTGTTCACGTTCCGTGCGCGCGCAAAGACCCGCAACAACTTCCGGATTGCCAGCGTTGTTACGTGCAGAATTACTCCCCCGAACGCCAGTGCGATCGGGATGTACCAGACCCCGAGCACCTCGTGCACCCCTGTGTGATCCGCTGCATAGGCGCCTATCCCGAATGCAAACACATGTGGCCCAATCCACAGTCCCGTTAATGCCGGCGGAAGGAACGGCTTGAGCAACGCCGTCAGGATGAGTCCCCCGCCCAGGCTGTAACCCATCATCGCGACGACGAAGATCGCAGCTCCCGCAATTCCTTTCGTTGCAATCCGCAACGTTGCTTGCAACAGCAACAGCGGCGATAAACTCCGGCTGGCCGCGCG
>DATAQX010000169.1:0-3988 GCA_036264455.1 Silvibacterium sp.
ATAACTAGAGTGTCGTCGCCCTTCGTTTGGCAGTTCTCTTCGCAGTAGGCTTTTTTGCCCGAGTTTCCGCCAACTGAACGGTATGGGCGTTGAGGATAGCCCGGATCAACCCCGGAAAGCGTCCCTCGATTTCGCTACAGCGCGAGGTGTTACGCATTTCCACACCGTGCCGTTCGCCTCGAATTAGACCGTTCTCTCTCAGTATTTTGAAGTGCTGCGAGAGGGTCGACTTCGGAATCGCCTTATCGCTGACCGTGAGGAAGGTCGAACAGTTCTGAGTGCACTCCTGCGCCGCAATATCGGCATAGATGGCCACCCGTACCGGGTCCGACAACGCGTAGAGTATCCCTTCTACCGTAACGTCGTCGATCGAGGGATGAAGCAGGGGCCGCATACCCATGAGATTAGCCGTTCAAGTAAAAGAGTTCAATAGTTCATTACTTCAGAACTAATGAATCATTCTTCGAGCTAGCCCCATCTACTCCCCAGAACCGGGCAGAGAGCTCCCTGCACGGCAGTCTCCAAAAAGATCTCGCAAATTCAACGCGAGCACTGAAAGAAGGTTAAAGATATGAGCAAGCTCACGGGCAAAGTCGCAGTCGTCACTGGCGCATCCAAGGGTATTGGAGCCGCCATCGCCAAATCGTTCGCCGCCGAAGGCGCCTCCGTCATCGTTAACTACGCCTCCAGCAAGGCGGGTGCAGATGCCGTCGTCAGTGCTATCACTGCTGCCGGTGGCAAGGCTGTTGCCGTCGGTGGCAATGTCTCGAAGGCCGCGGAGGCGAAGGGTCTCATCGATGCCGCCATTAAGAACTTCGGACGACTCGACATCCTCGTCAACAACTCCGGCGTCTACGAGTTCTCACCCATCGAGACCGTCACCGAAGAGCAGTTCCACAAGATCTTCAACATAAACGTTCTCGGTCTCCTGCTCACCACGCAGGCCGCCGTCCCCCACCTCGGCGAAGGCGCCAGCATCATCAACATCGGCTCCGTCGTCAGCAGCCTGACACCGCCGAACAGCACGGTCTACACCGGTACCAAGGGCGCAGTCGACGCCATCTCCGGCGTCCTGGCCAAGGAACTCGGCGCTCGTAAGATCCGCGTCAACTCCATTAACCCCGGCATGGTTGAGACCGAAGGCGTGCACGCCGCAGGCTTCATTGGTTCTGACTTCGAGGCAGGCGCCGTTGCACAGACCCCGCTTGGCCGCATCGGCCAGGTGGACGACATCGCCACAGTAGCCACCTTCCTCGCTTCCAACGATGCGAAGTGGATCACGGGCGAACTCGTCCGCGTGGGCGGCGGCCTTCGCTGATAACCAGCTCACCCCAGCCCGCTGCACCCCATAGCGATGCGGCAGCGGGCTCCCGCACCAACCCACCAGATACGAAAGAGGAAGAGTCATGGGAGAACTCGAAGGAAAAGGATCGTTTGCCCATCTGTGCGATAGTATTCGGCTAGCCGCCGCCGCGCGCGACGCGCCACAACCCACACCACGGAGTTAGTGTCCGAATTGCCACTTTTCGCAATGTAGCTCCATTTCTTATTGGGTGAGTTGGCGATTTCTCAACAGCCGATAATGCGGATTCAATATCACTCGTGTGTGGTCTCTGATTACTCGGTCCGCAGTGCCACCATCGGCTCTACGCCTGCCGCGCGCCGCGCCGGAATCAATGACGCCAGCAGCGCTGCAATGCCGAGCAGCAGCGTAGCCAGCGTCAGCATGACCGGATCCCATGGTTTTACGCCGAACAACTGATCGCTCATCAGCTTGCCGGCTCCGATTGCCGCGGGAATGCCCAGCGCAAGTCCGATGCCTACCTGCGAGAACGAGCCGCGCAGCACCATCCTTACCACGTCGCCGCGATTCGCCCCCAGCGCCATCCGCACGCCAATTTCGCCGGTTCTCTGTTCCACCGTGTACGCCATCACTCCGTACAGCCCTACCGCTGACAGAACCAGCCCAAGCACACCAAAGAGAGTCGTCAGCGTCGCAATCATGTTCTCCTGCTGGAAATCCGCGCTCACGACTTCGGCGTACGGATCAACCTCATAGAGCACTAAATTCGGGTCGACACTGGCCAGCGCCTTGCGCACCTTTTCTTGCATGCCAGGAGGATTGCCCGGCGCCCAGATCACGATGTTGTACAGGTAATGCGACCAGATTTCTCCGCTCAAGTAGGCCGGATCGTCATACTGCACGGTCTGCGCCTCCGGCAACCAGAACATCGGCCGGATCGGATCCTTGTAGTCATAGGTCATATACCGCATGTCTCTTACGACTCCGACAATTTCATATGTCGAGGAATACTTGATCTTCCCGGAACCGAAATGCTGTCCGATCGGGTTCTGGCCTTTGAAGAACTTCTTCGCGAAGGCCTCATTGATTACCGCTACCTTTCGCGTCGCGTCGGTGTCCTCCTCGGTGATGGGGCGCCCCAGCACCATTTTCGCGCCTATGGCCTCGAAGAATCCTGGCATCACCCGTACCCACCCCGAGCCCGTGTCTTCCTTGGCCCCGGGCTCCGGTCTGCCCTCCACGCGAATACCGGTGTTCCAGCTATCCCCCGTCATGGGTGCGTAGAGCGCGGGAGCCGCCATCCGCACGCCGGGAATCTGGCGCAGGCGGTCGTCGATTTCCCGGAACATCGGCTCCATTTGCTGCGGCTTGTAATTACTCAGCGTCGGATTGATCCACGCGATGTACCGGCCTTGCGTCTCGAATCCGAAATTCTGGTGCTCCAGGTTTCGCAGGCTCTGGCCCAGCAGGGCGGCTGCGGACAACAACACCAGCGACATCGCCGCCTGCCCGATCACCAGCGACTTCTGCGCCCATGAGCGCTGGCCACCCACCGAACGATTCGCCCCGCGCAACGCCTCCACCGGATTGGCATGCGACGTCATCCACGCCGGCGCGATCCCGAAAATCACTCCCGTCAGCACCGACATGCCCAGCGTGAAAAGCAGCACGGGCCAGGAAGGTGTCGAGTCAATCGGCACGTAGTTATTCGGCCCGCCGATCTGAAAAGCCAGGTGAAGAATCAGTCTCGTCCCCGCGTACGCCACGCCGATGCCCAGGGCGCCGCCGATCAACGCCAGCATCACGGACTCCACCAGCGCCTTGCGCACCAGCCGACTCCGCGAAGCGCCGAGCGCCACGCGTACCGATGTTTGCGCGCGATCCTTCAACCCGCGCGCCAGCATCAGATTCGCCAGATTCCCGCAAGCCACCAGCAGCACACATCCTGAGGCCACCAGCAGCAGCTTCAGCCCGGCCTGATACTGATCCCGCATGGTCGCCACCCCCGCCCCCCCGGGAGTCAGGTGCAGCGTCTGCTGCTGCCAGAGCTGTTTCTCGCCTGGCTGCATATCCGGAACGTGGCTGGCTAGCCAGTCATGCAGTTCCACCCTCAGTTTTGCTTCGAGCGTCTTCGGATTCACTCCCGGGCGCACTCTTCCGATCAAATCCAGGAAATTTCCATTCGGCTGCTTCAATCGGGCTGTCGTTCCATCGATCAGCGGCTCCGTCGTCAGTGGCAGCCAGAAGTCCGGCATGCCCCATCCGGCCAGCTTGGCTCCATAGAATCCCGGCGGAGCCACGCCGATCACGGTGAATGGATGACCGTTGATCTGATAGCTGGCGCCCACCACCGAGGAATCAGACCCGTACTTCTCCTTCCAGATGCGGTAACTCATCACCGCCACTAGCGGCGCGCCCTCCTGATCGTCTGCATCGGTCATCAGACGCCCGATCCACGGCTGCACTCCGAAAGTCTTGAAGAAATTTCCGGACACATACTCCCCATTGCGCGTGTCGACCGGCGACTGAGATCCCTCTCTGCGGACGCCGAGCGGAGCATTGCCGGCCTGCAACGCCGCTAGATCCGTAAACTCCGGCGTGTGTGCGCGAAAGTTCTTGTATGCTTCCCACGAGAACAGCGCAAAATCCCCCTCGTCGTTCGGTCCGCTGCCCTGGGTATACCCG
>DATAQX010000223.1:0-15383 GCA_036264455.1 Silvibacterium sp.
ACGGTTTGCGCTTCTGAGGCATTCAGGATCGGCATACCGGCAATCGGACTGGTCTTGTCCAGCCGGGCAGCCGGATTGACCACATCGTTTGCTCCAACCACCAGTACCACATCCGTTCTGGGAAATTCAGGATTGATCTCATCCATTTCGATGAGCCTGTCATAGGGGACGTCCGCCTCCGCCAGCAGAACGTTCATATGTCCCGGCATGCGGCCCGCGACCGGATGAATCGCAAAGGAAACGTCGATGCCTCGCTTAGTCAGAACGTCATGCAGCTCACGAAGCTTGTGCTGCGCCTGCGCAACAGCCATACCGTATCCGGGAACGATCACTACCTTGCGCGCGGCATCGAGGATCTCTGCTGCTTCTTCCGGCGAAGCGGAGCGCACGGGCCGTTCGGTCGTTTTCTTTACACTGACCTGAATCGTGCCAAAGGCGCCGAACAAAACATTACTGAAAGACCGGTTCATCGCCCGGCACATGATTACCGCCAGGATGAAGCCCGACGAGCCATCGAGCGCGCCGGCGGTGATGAGCAGCTTGTTATTGAAGACAAAGCCCATCGCGCTGGCGGAGAGACCCGCATAGGAATTCAGCAGCGCGATGACCGTCGGCATATCGGCCCCGCCGATGGGCACGATAAGGAGCACGCCGAAGACCAGCGACAGCACAGCGAAGATCGGGAAGAGCCACATCTGCTCGGGCGATATGATCAGGGCGATTCCACATACGATGGCTACGGTGAAAATACCGAGATTGACAAAATTCTGCCCGCGGTAAGTAATCGGCCGCGTAGGCAGGATCTCCTGCAGCTTTCCGAATGCCATCATGCTGGCCGTGAAGGTGAGGAAGCCCAACAGGATTTCGACCACCAGCGCGGTCATCACAAAGCCGTGCGGCTTGGCGCGGTAATATTCCGCGGTCCCGATCAGGGCTGCCGCCAGCGCGCCGCAGGCATGCGAAAAGGCAGTTCGTTGCGGCACCGCCGTCATCGGCATGTAGTAGGCGATGGGTACGCCGATCGCTGAGCCGATAAAGAAGGCGATGAATATCCACTGGTAAGTCACCACTTCGGCGCGCAGCAGCGTTCCAACCACCGCCAGCAGCATCCCAGCCTCGCCCACAAAGACGCCGCGGCGAGCGGTTGCCGGCGAGTTCATCCACTTGATGGCGAGAATGAAGCCGGCGGCCGCGAGTATGTACAGGGCCGGATAGATGCTCTGCATCATTTTTTCTCGGTCCCTCTCTTCTTGAACATCTTCAACATGCGATCGGTGATCAGATAGCCGCTGACCAGATTGATGGTAGAGAGGACCACCGCGGAAAACCCGAGAACGCGTGATAGCGTCGGGGCTTCCTTCGCACCGGTAATGAGAATCGCGCCCACCACCGCGATAGCCGAGATGGCATTGGTCAGCGACATCAAAGGCGTGTGCAGCAGGGGCGACACACGGCGAATCAATTCAAATCCCAGAAACGCCGCCAGCATGAACACCCAGATGGCGATCTCGTAATCGTTCATTGACTTACCTCGTCGGTCAGCTTCGAGGTCCTGACCTGCGATGCTTCGATCAGTTCTGCAATCTTCGGATGAATCACTTTACCCTGGTGGGTCACCAGGGTTTCGCGGATGATCTGGTCTTCAAGGTCCAGCTCTACGCGGCCGTCTTTTATCAGGAGCTTTACAACAGCGGTGATGTTGGAGGAAAGCATCTGGCTGGCATGATAGGGAACCAGCGAAGGCAAATTCAGCGGTCCAAGGATTGTTACCCCGTTGTGGACGACCGTTTCTCCCGCCCGCGTGAGCTCGCAGTTGCCGCCCCGCTCCGCGGCGATATCGACAATCACCGAACCCGGCGGCATCGCCGACACCATCTCCGCCGTAATCAGGATTGGCGACTTGCGGCCCGGAACCGCCGCGGTTGTGATCACCACATCCTGCTCGCGAAGTACCTCGGTCAGCAACGCCCTCTGGCGGGCATAAAAGGCCTCATCCATCGCCTTCGCGTATCCGCCTTTATCTTCCGACGCCTGGGAGTCCACATCCAGCATCACGAACTTGGCGCCCACACTCTCCACCTGCTCCTTCACCGCCGGTCTCAGATCATAGGCATGGACGACTGCGCCCAGCCGCCGCGCCGTCGCGATTGCCTGCAGGCCGGCTACACCTGCTCCCAGAACAAAGACCTTGGCCGGCGTAATGGTGCCTGCCGCAGTCATCAGCATGGGAAACATCTTGGGAAGCTGGCTTGCGCCCAGCAGCACGGCGCGATATCCGGAGATGGTTGCCATCGAGGAGAGGGCGTCCATGCTCTGTGCACGGGTGATTCTGGGAATGAGTTCGAGCGCCAGCAGTGAAACGCCAGCAGCCGCCAGGTCTGAGGATTCACTCAATGCGGTCAAGGGCTCGTCGAAGCCTATCAGCACCTGTCCCGGACGCAGCAGCGGCAGGTCAGCGCGCCCTGCCTCGGGATTTGCGCCCAGGCAGCGGACCTGTGCGAGGATGTCGGCTTCCCGGAAGACCTCTTCCCGGCTTCCGATACGCGCACCGCGCGCGACATACAATTCATCGGGAAAGCCGGCTTCAACGCCGGCCGATTGCTCGATGATGACATCGAGTCCTGATTTCCGCAGCGCCTCACATTGGCGGGGGGCCAGAGCAACGCGGCGCTCCTGGGGGAAGGTCTCACGAACAGTTCCAAGAATTCCGGGCAAACAGGCCTCCGGCTAGAGACTTTATTCAATTTGGATAACGTCTGGCAAGTGATTGTTGCTTTCGCGTTGTGGGAGGGTTTGATTGTGTAGAGGCAAAGTTACTACAGTGCCGGTATATCGCGGGAAGTTTGGCATCCAAGACGAATCCGTATTAGGCGCGGCTTTGCCGGAAGAGAGCTACGAGGCCGGGGCAGCTTTGGGTTGCCACCACGGCCTTTGCGAAAATCGGCGACATAGAGGAAGTTCTGCGGCCCGTCGTTTGTGGCGGCAACCCACAAAAATTTACCTTACGAGGACATTTGCATGACATATCCCTTACGAGGCGGCGCTTATGCTTCGTGAGGATCACGGCTCCCGCGATGCCACGGGCCGTGGCCTGAGTTGGGCCTCTCCCAACGATTCTGGCTGACTGAAGCCTCTCACCTATCTGTTGTGCAACGTTACGGAGGAGAAAATGTACATGAATGCACTCTCCAGATTGTGCAGGATTTGCACTCTCACGGTCATCACACTGCTTGTGTTCAGCACGCTGGGAATGGCGCAAGCCTACAAACAGACCAACCTCGTTTCAGACATTCAGGGCCTTGCTCAAAACCCGCCCAGTGGCCAGCCCGATACGCAACTTGTGAACCCCTGGGGGCTGATTGCCAGCCCTACGAGTCCGTGGTGGATTGCGGACAACAACGCTGGTGTTTCGACTCTTTACAACGGTCAAGGAGTGAAGCAGGGACTCGTGGTAAATATCCCGTCGCCAGTAAGTGGGGTGGCAGGCACGCCGACGGGAGTGGTTTTCACGTCAGCCGCCGGATTCATGTTCAAGGCCAATGGCATCAAAACCACGTCCACTTTCACCTTCGTCACCGAAGATGGAACCATAGTGGCCTGGGGCCCGGGAATCAATCCCGCAGACCTGCCCAATGACGCATTCGTGGTCGTGGATAACTCCACTAAACCCACTGCGGACACCGGTGCTGTATACAAGGGCGCGACTATTGCGCAGATGACGCCGGGTGGACCGTTTTTCCTCTACGTCACGAATATTCGCTCCGGGCGCATCGAGGTTTACGACACCAACTTCAATCCGGTGAAACTCGGTGACGGTGACAACGATAGGGACGATCCGTTCCATGATCGCGAAATCCCCGAGGGTTTTGCTCCGTTCAACGTGCAGGAGGTCAATGGGAACCTGTATGTGACCTATGCCAGGCAAAACGACTCTAAACACGATGATTTGGATTTCCCGGGCTTCGGATTCGTGGACAAATTCTCTCCGAAAGGCAAGCTGTTGCAGCGGCTGACGCGCGGTCCGTGGCTCAATGCGCCCTGGGGGGTGGCACTTGCGCCGGCAAACTTCGGCTTCTTCAGCAACCACCTGCTGATCGGCAATGCAGGCAGCGGGCAAATCGCTGTGTATGACGTCGACAGCGGGCGCTTCGATGGCCTACTCCGCGACGCCAACGGACATGCGATCCAAAACGACCGGTTGTGGGCGCTGCGCTTTGGCAATGGCCAGGCCGCTGGACCGAGCAATTGGCTGTATTTCACGGCCGGTATAAGCGATGAGTCGCACGGCCTCTTCGGCTTCTTTACGCCTGCGGACAACTCCGCTCCGGAGGGCAACGGCGACGATCAATAGGTCACAGTGCCTGAGGAGTCTCTGGATCCCAATAGGCTCCTCAGGCACGGCAGATTCGGTGTTCTCAGTGGATTGTCATTTGAAGATGAAAAGAGAGATGCCGTGTCGCGTCCGGTTTAATTACTCCAGATCGTCGTCCGCCTCCACTGTCACAGGCACGCCGCCATTTCTCCGCATCAGCAGGTATCCGCGAATAAACGGCTCCAGGTAACCGTCGAGAACCTTGTCCACATCGCCAACTTCCACTTTGGTTCGATGATCTTTGGCGATCCGGTAAGGCTGCAGCACGTACGAGCGAATCTGCGAGCCAAAGTTGATGTCCAGCTTCGAGTCTTCGAGCTTCTTCGTAGCCTCGCGCTTCTTCTCAAGCTCGTACTCATACAGCCGCGAACGCAGCATCTTCATCGCCCGCTCGCGATTCTTGTGCTGCGAGCGCTCGTTCTGGCAGGCCGCGACAATCCCCGTCGGAATATGCGTGATACGCACCGCCGAATCGGTCGTGTTCACGTGCTGCCCGCCCTTGCCGCCTGAGCGGTAAGTATCCGTGCGGATGTCGTCCGGCTTGATGTCGATCACGATCGAGTCGTCAATTTCCGGAGACACAAACACCGAAGCAAATGATGTATGCCGCCGCTTCGCCTGGTCGAACGGAGAGATCCGCACCAGCCGGTGCACGCCGATCTCACCGGAGAGCAAGCCATAAGCGTACTCTCCGGTGATGGTGAAGGTGGCCGACTTGATGCCCGCCTCGTCGCCGTCCTGGTAGTCGTTCATCTCGGTCTTGAAGCCCTGCTGCTCGGCCCAGCGCAGATACATGCGCATCAACATTTCTGCCCAGTCCTGGCTCTCGGTGCCGCCTGCTCCGGGATGCACGACGACGATCGCATTTAGCGGATCGGTCTCGCCGGAAAGCAGCGTGCGCGTCTCCATCGCTTCGGCAAAGCTGTTCAGAGTTTCGATCTCGCGCTTTAGATCGTCCTCGACCGGCTCGCCCTCGCGCGCCAGGTCGAAATACGCCTCGACATCGCTGGTCTTTCGGGCCAGTTCGGCGTCGTCGGCAAGCAGCGCTTCGATGCGCTTGCGGTCGCGCATCAGCGGTTGCGAAAGCTGCGGGTTCGACCACAGATTCGGATCGGAAAGCTTCTGCTCGATGGCGGCTAGTTCAGATTTGAGGCGGGGAGCGTCAAAGATACTCCCGCAGGTCGCGGACTTTGTCGCGCACGGGAGTGTAGGCGAATTCGAGATCGTTCAACACTGAGCAGACCTGGCTTTTCCTAAATTCGACGCGGCTTTTCCGGCAAAAAACACCAGCGCGCCAATCACGATTATCCCACAAGCATAGGCGAAGACATCACCATGCCGGGTGTAGAAAGTAATGTCGTCGCGAAAGCCGTATTTCACCGCCAGGGAAGTAAAGACATGCCGCGGCGCGCTCTGAATCACGCGTCCGTATGGATCGATGGCCGCTGTAACTCCGGTATTCGTATCTCTGAGAATCCAGCGGCGATTCTCGATTGCACGCATCCGTGCCATGTTCAGGTGCTGCCACGGAGCGCTGGTATCTCCATACCAGCCATCGTCGGAGATATTCACGAAGACCTGGGCGCCATTTCGCGCAAATTGCCGGATTTCGTCCGCAAAGATCGACTCATAGCAGATGAAGACGCCATATCGATGGCCGTTTGCGGTAAAGACCTTGCGCTCCCTGCCACGCGAGAAATCATTCACTTGTTGCGTCAGATGGTGCGCAAAGAAGAAGAGGTCGCGATAAGGAATGTATTCGCCAAAGGGCACAAGATGGATCTTGTCGTAGCGCCCGATGAATTCGCCGCTCGGTGAAATGAACGATGCGGAGTTGTATTCATTTATCGTGGGCTTTCCCGACTCACTCACCCAGTCGGCCGAGATATTCCCGGCGACAATCCCCGCGTGTGTCTCCGATGCCAATTCGTGCATCAGCAAAACGAAGCGCGGGTCTTTCTCGCGGAAAGGTCCAGGAGCCTCGGGCCATGCGATCAGCGAAATTGATGGGGGCTTGTCATTTGCGTTATGCTGCAGCGGCTTCCCGGGATCGGGCACTCCGGCATAAGATGGGCCGCTCGTATCCTCGCTCTGATGAAGAAAACGTGCTGTGTTCTGGTCCCACTCATTCCCGACCCAGTTGTTGTCGGTGGCAACCTGCAGATTGTCCTGCAGCAGCACAGCTGTCGCCTGCGTGGGAGCCGGCTTAGGCGGTCTCCACGAACCCAGCTGGAGCAGCACTGCAGCCAGCGCCGCGCCAACTCCGAGCCGCAGGCGAAGATGGATGGACGGCACAAGCAGCGCTGCCACAAATAGCGCATTCAATGCCACCAGCACGAAGGAAATTCCGTACACTCCGGTGACTGGCGCAAGCCGCGTCAACAGGAAATTGTCGACCTGCGAATATCCAAGCTGATCCCAGGGAACGCTCGTGATGCGCGATGCAGCCAGCTCGATTGTCACCCAGAGAAACGGCGCCAGCAGAAGAGGAGCAGTGACGCCGCCCGAAACGCGCCGCAGGAATGCTATCCCCAGCCCGAATATTCCGAAGTAAAGGCCGAGGACCATGCTGTAGAGAATCAGGATTCCTACTGCGCCGGCAGCGGCAACGCCGGCATAAAGATGCATGGTCTGGTAGATCCAGTAGCTGTTCAACGTGTACCAAAACACGCCGCCAAGGTAGGCCGCCAGCGTGCTCCGCCACAGATAGCGAGGATGCGCAGCGCTGCCCGGTGCAAGCAGGGCGTACAACAAAGGAATCAGCGCAATCCATCCAAATGCAGCCCGCCACGGTGGCAGTGGTCCAGCAATCGGAAATGGAAGGTTCAGCAGGAATCCGGAGAGTAGCGCCAGCAGAACGGACGACACAAACGGCGCAGCAACCGCTTGGCTCGCGGCAGTAGTCCGGGTGGAAATTACGGGCATTTATGCTAAGTTTAACACTTCTATAAGCTTCAAAAGCAGTTGCATCTCAGTCCCGCGGTTTACAATTCTCTGGTGACCGCAATTCTGCAATTCTGCATGCATGTTCTCACTGTCCTTTTCTTTCTTGGGATGGCGGGAGCTTCGGTCGTGGTGGTGATCAGCTTCGTTGAAGACCTTAACGAACTCCTTGGCGACTAGCGCGTCGGCTTCATTTGCAAACTGTTCACGGATTCCTGCATTGACGCCGTCTTCTCTCCGACTTACACTCAGCCGTAGCGTCAGGACGACGATGGCACTGGAATCTGTCCCATTCTGACTCGTATATACCCACCATCCATGCCAGCTGGACAAACGTTTTCCGCTCCGCAATCCAACCGAGTGAGGCTAGTTGTTGCCTCCTCGGTCATGCTCACATTCATCTCTTTCTGGCGGGCGGCGGCTGTCGTTCTCAACGACCTTGGCTCTTCGGCTTTCTATGCCGGAGGTATCGCCGAAGAGGCAGTTGGCAAGGCCGCACCGTGGTTCATCCTCGGCGTCATGCTTTTTTCGTTCGCGGTGAGAGCCGTTTATGTAGAGAGCTGCTCGATGTTTACTCGTGGCGGCGTCTACCGCGTGGTCAAGGAGGCGTTGGGCGGTAATTTTGCCAAGCTGAGCGTATCGGCGCTCATGTTCGACTACATCCTTACCGGTCCGATCTCCGGCGTTTCCGCAGGACAATACATCACCGGCCTCCTCAATGAGTTGTTGATTGTTGGCGCCGCACACGGATGGCTGCCGGTCGCGATGATGAGCTCGAATCACGTTCCCTGGCAGTTTCCTGTCAACGGAACGTCTGCCGTTTTCTGCGCGGCGGTCACCATCTACTATTGGTGGCAGAACATCAAGGGAATCGAAGAGTCGAGCGACAAAGCTCTTGAGGTGATGAAGATTACCACCATTATGGTGGTTCTCCTGCTCGGATGGGGCATCTGGTCAGCCTTCCGTCTCGGCGCGAAACTTCCGCCCCTGCCTACGCCCTCGAACCTGCACTTCTCCAAGGACGCACTCGGATTCTTTTCCGGAACAAAACTCGCCAGCTCTCTCGGCCTCTTCGGCATCCTGATGGCCTTTGGCCACTCCATCCTTGCCATGAGCGGCGAGGAGACTCTCGCCCAGGTCAATCGCGAGATCCAACATCCGAAGCTCAAGAACCTCAAGCGCGCGGCGATTGTCATCGCCATTTACAGCACGGTCTTTACTGGGTTTGTTTCGCTGCTCGCGGTCATGCTCATTCCGGATTCGATTCGCATTCCGGTCTATCGTGATAACCTCATCGCCGGCCTGGCGATGAATGTCGTCGGACCGCTCACGTTGCGCATCGTCTTCCGCGTTTTTGTTGTCATCGTTGGATTTCTCATTCTTTCCGGCGCCATCAACACCTCCATCATCGGCTCGACCGGCGTGCTCATGCGTGTTGCCGAAGATGGAGTACTTACTGACTGGTTCCGCAAACCTCACCGCAGGTTTGGGACCAGCTACCGCATCATCAATCTGGTTACCGGCCTGCAGTTATTCACCATCATTGTGAGCCGCGGCAACGTCATCACACTGGGTGAAGCTTATGCATTCGGGGTGATCTGGAGTTTTACCTTCAACAGTCTCGCGATGCTGGTCCTTCGCTGGAAATACAAGGGAGAACGTGGCTGGAAGGTCCCTATCAATATCAAGATCGGGAAGATTGAGCTGCCGGTCGGCCTTTTTTCGGTCTTTCTTGTCCTGGTTACAACCGCGATCGTCAACTTATTTACCAAGAGCGTTGCCACGAAAAGCGGTGTGGCTTTCGCCGCGACATTCTTCATCATCTTCACTATTTCCGAGCGCAGGAATCAGAAGCGACAACTTGTAACTGTCAAGCAGATGAAGGAACACTTCCAGCTTGAGCAGCCGGAAACCATCAGCCGCGATGCGCTGGAGATTAATCCTGGCGGTGTTCTGGTGACCATGCGTGATTCTGCCAATCCCTTCGCGCTCAAATGGGCTCTTTCACGCACCAATACCAAGGAGCAGGACATCGTTGTACTCACTGCCCGGATGATGGGCGCAGGCGGCCCCGAATATCTCGACGAGCAGCTCTTCAGTGAGTACGAACAGACGCTCTTCACTAAGGCTGTGTCTGTAGCCGAGAGTTTCGGCAAACATATCTCTCTGCTGGTAGTTCCCGCCGGCGATATCTTTGCCGCTCTGGTTCAGACCGCCAACTCGCTCGAAGTGGCAGCTCTTGTATCCGGTCTTTCTACTAAGATGTCAGCGCAGGAACAAGCCTATCACGTTGGTCAGGCGTGGGAGTTACTGCCAGAGCCGAAACGTCAATTTACTTTCTACGTCATTATGCCCGACGGCCAGGACTTGTCCTTTCACATCGGACCGCATGCTCCCACGCTGCAGGGCGAGGATGTGCAGTTAGTGCATCGCCTGTGGCTTAACTTCCGACGTGATCCCGATACCCAGGGGTTGCACCACAGCGATATCGTCACCTATGCGCTCACGCGTCTAGCGACTGAATATGCACGTGACAAGGTAGAAACGCTGAAAGATCTGCGCCGCTATACACAGGATGGCAGACGCGCCAGCTCTATGCTTGGTGGAGGCACTCGCTCTTCTTATCGCGAAGGACTGGATTATTCCATTCCCGCCCCCAAGCCCTCCAAGGAACTACCCACTTCAAGCCAGGATGATTAGAAGGCACAGTTCGGGATCAACGAACTATCGTACTTCTGATTAATGGCGATAATAAATTGCAGAAGGCTAAGCAGCTGTTCTGCTCCCTCAGTTGACATTTTCTTCCGTAAGATTTGGCAATTTATTGACAATCGAGTTAGTCTTGCACACTAGCAGTACTACTGGACTTGAGAAGGCCGAGGATGGACTGACAGTTGTTTTGGTTGGTCAGGCTCCTGGCAATGGAGGAAAAGTGCAAGTTAGTCAAATCCTGATGGAAATTGACAATGAGATTGCACGCTTGCAGCAGGCACGGGATTTGCTGGCAGGTGGAAGTGCAAAGGTTGTAAAGCGCGGACGCCCCCCTGCTAAGAAAAGGGCGGCGAAGACCCCAACCAAGAGAAAGTTGTCGCCCGAGGGGCGGCGTAAGATAGCCGAGGCTATGAAGCGTCGCTGGGCCGAACGACGGAAGGAGATCGCGGCTAAGCAGGCCAAGGCGTCAAAGGCATAGTTATACTGATCGCCAATTTATAAAGGCGTGCCGCCTCAGGCTGAGACGGTTCGCCTTCGTTGTTCTCCAGAATGCGAAATAGAAATTACCGAAGAATTTCACCCGGCGTTGCTTTCAGAACCTCCACATTTGTTCCTTTTAAATATTTTTTCAACTCCTCCGGGGTTCCCGTAAGCTGTGGAAAGGTTCCATAATGTATGGGAATAACTGCCTTTACTCCCAGGTACTTTGCAGCCAGGGCAGCGGCTTTGGGACCCATCGTATAGAAGTCACCTATGGGCAGAAAACCTATTTCGGGTGCATGCAACTCGCCGATGAGCTGCATATCTAAAAAAGCTGCGGTATCTCCCGCGTGGTAAAGCACCGGGCCATTATCCACTGCGATCACGAAGCCGGTTGATACTCCTCCGTAGACTAAAGTGCCGCTGCCACCGTCAATACCTGAGCTATGCCGCGCTTCAACCAGGCTCACGGTCACATCCTTGTACTTATAGCTGCCGCCCAGATTCATGCCCGTGGCGTTCTTCACGCCTTTTGACTGGATCCACGCAATCAGCTCTACTATGCCCACTACCTGCGAATCGTGTTTCTTCGCTACGGCAACCGCATCCGCAATATGATCCGAATGCCCGTGCGTCAGTAAGAGAAGGTCCAGCTTATCCGGCAGCTTATAGCTCTTCGGATACTTTGGATTATGTTCGAGAAATGGATCGATAAGGATTTCGGTTCCCCTGGCGGTAGTGATGTGAACGACGGCGTGTCCAAGCCAGGCAATAGTCGAACCCTTCAGGTCTGTCATGCGATCGATCTCCTGTGGAAAAGCTGAATGAAAGAAGGCAGTACGATGTGCTTCTGCCTCTGAGATGCTCTCCTCCCGTGTGTAGGTTAGTCAACTTCCGCCGTTCTCCTTCGTCGGTTTTATCGTGCACAAATCAAGAGGTGGAAATGCCCGCTTGACGCGCTTCCCTGGCAGGAGTACGTTGGTTCCCATGAGCGAAGAAAAAGCGAAAGTGCCATCACTCTTTCATATCCTTCCTCCCGACGATCGGACGCCAGATTGTTCAGCCCCGGACGTACCTCTGCGCGGCATCGCTCGTCTGGCAGCCAGCGGCTCTCACGCCGATGAAGGCCATCTGGTCGAGTTCCGCACGCTTCCCGTGCGCTCACTGCTGAACCGATCAGTCTCTCGTCGTGGTCTCCCATTCCGCTGGAGCATCAACCCCTATCGCGGCTGCGAATTCGGCTGCCGCTACTGTTACGCCCGCTACACGCATGAGTTTATGGAGATGCGGGATCCAGCCGACTTCGAACACAAAATCTACATCAAGCAGAACGCAGCATGGCTCCTCAGGCAGGAACTGCGGTCTCTGAAACGTGGTGAGCAGGTTGCGCTGGGAACCGCGACCGACCCTTACCAACCAATCGAGAGGCGCGCCAGGGTGACACGCGGCATCCTTGAAGTTTTCGCCGAACAGCGTGGATTGCGTCTCGGCATCGTAACCAAATCAACGCTGATCGAGCGCGACATCGATCTTCTTCAGAAAATCTCGGTGGAAAATGATCTGTCGCTGCACATCACCATCACTACGCACGATGCCCGGCTGGCGCGCGTCCTCGAACCGCGGGCTCCGCGTCCTGACCTGCGCTTCCGTACTGTTCGCCGGCTGCGCGAGGCCGGCCTGCGGGCGGGCATCATGTGTTCGCCTCTGATGCCGGGTATTACAGATAACGCCGTTTCCCTTGACACCATGGCCCGCAAAGCGCGAGAAGTCGACGCAAGTTTCTTTTTTGCGAATCCGCTCTTCCTGAAGCCATGTTCCAAGGCCACCTTCCTGTCCTTCGTTCATGAATACTTTCCCCAACTCGATTCAAGCTATGCGAAGCGCTACAGCGAGGCGGCCTTTGTCTCCAAGGCCTATCAAAGACGCATCAGCGACCTGGTCGCAGCAGTCATAAACAAGTATGGGTTCGGGCGCAGGTCCTCTGAGGACTCGCAGGCACGAGGTACGCGGAGGGAAAGACAGTGGCCGCTGCAGCAGACACTATGGCCAGCAGAGGAATCGTCGCGCAAGCCTGCACCGGCGCCGGCTGCTCCTCAGCGGGTGATGATGACCTCGTAAAGGTTGTCCTTGGCCAGAAAGAAACGATAGCCGCCATAGTGCGAAAACAGCTTTTCGATGCTGCGGTTTGTATAGACGCGCAGAACAGGATGCGGCTCGGACTCCTGCAACTCGATGGTGTCGCCATCGGTCAGGTGATAGCGGCAAAATGAAGTTTCGGGGCCTGAGGATTTGGTGTGGAAGAGGGCGAGAACTCGTCCGCCCGGCCGTACGGCATTGTGCAGATGTTGAACGAGCGGCTGCACCAGCCCTTGAGGAATGTAGTCGAGGGTGGTCCACAGCAGAACAACGTCAAACTGCCGTCCGTCGAAATTCAGATTTTGCTCGAAGAATCCGGGTGCGTCGAAACCTGCGTCGCCGCCCTCTTCAGATGGGGGAGTGGTCCATTGCCCGCTGAGAGCTTCATGCACGACGTCTGCCATGTAACAGCTGTGGCCGAGCCCGGTCAAAAAGTTGATATTGCTTGGCGAAGTTGGCCCGATATCCAGCACGCGCAGGCTATCTTCGTCCTTCAGGTGTTTGAGCATGGCGGTCCAGCCGCTGGAATGGCGGGGAATCCGCGGTCCGGAAAGCACCGTACGGGTAGTGCGTTCGGGCCGGGACTGCTCTCGATGGAACAGACTGCGCAACACTTTGCTGGGTTGACCTCTATCAGGGGGCTTCGGTCGGAGTGCCATAGCCCTGAGAGCAGCCCCCGTGCCGCTTTCAGATGGCTGCGATTAGCAAGACCTCATTACTTTGAAGCGCCAAACATTGTTCCGGAGTGAGCGGGTGAACTGGTTGGAGATTGCGCTGTAATCCCCCCGCGTTCGGCATTCCCAGTAGCTCCCTGAAGGAGGTCTACTTTGCCCGAAAATACTGCATTCTCTTCGATCGATAGCCGCGCGGCGCGGATGTCGCCCTTAAGATTCGCCCCCGCACGCAATTCCACTCGGCCGCTGGCCTGTATGTCGCCGTTCAGGGTCCCTAACAGAACCACATCGCGGGCTGACACATTGGCTTCCACGTGGGCATTGGGACCGATCGTCAGCCGGCTCTCTGTGAGAGTAATTGTTCCCTCAACCAGGCCATCCACCAGGAGATCTTCGCTTCCCTTAACCTCACCGCGAATCTGTACGGACTTACCAATCGACGCTGCTGCGGTGACATCTGCGGGCATTTCTGATTCCTCCAGGGTTTTGCGAGCTTGATCGCACTATACGCAAGGACCGCACAGAGCCGCAACCTCTGTTCCGCCGGGCACTCCTTTCACACCGGAATTGTTCGCTTGCACCTTTCGTCATTCCTCTGCATCTTTGGGTTCATGGAATACAGACAGCTTGGCCATTCAGGTCTGAAGGTTTCCGCTCTAAGCTTTGGCGCGGGAACCTTTGGTGGCGGCAACGAATTCTTTCGCGCGTGGGGCAGCTCTACCGGCGATGAGGCCGCCCGCCTCGTCGACCTGTGCCTCGACGCTGGAATCAACCTCTTCGACGTCGCCGACGTCTACTCCGATGGTCTCGCCGAGGAGGTTCTCGGCAAGGCTATCGCCGGCAAGCGCAATAAGCTGCTCATCTCTACCAAGTGCACCTTCCGCCTCGGCGATGGGCCAAATGACATTGGCTCTTCGCGCTACCACATCATCGAGTCAGTGAACGGCAGCCTCAAGCGTCTTCGCATTGACCACATCGACATCTACCATATGCACGGCTTCGACGCGACGACCCCGGTCGATGAGACCCTCGAGACTCTCGACACCCTTGTCCGCAGCGGCAAGGTTCGCTACATAGCCTGCTCCAACTTCTCTGGCTGGCACCTGATGAAGTCGCTCTCCATCTCCGAGCGTTATGGATGGGCGCGCTATGTTGCCCACCAGGCTTATTACTCCCTCATCGGCCGTGAGTTCGAGTGGGAGCTGATGCCCCTCGGCCTCGACCAGAAGGTCGCCACCCTTGTCTGGAGCCCGCTGGGATGGGGCCGTCTGACAGGCAAGATCCGCCGCGGTAAGCCGCTGCCCGAGGTCAGCCGCCTCCACACGACCGGCGATAACGGGCCGCAGATCGCCAACGAATATCTCTATAACGTTGTCGATGCCATAGACGGGGTGGCGAAGGAGACGGGCAAGACGGTTCCTCAGATTGCTCTTAACTGGCTTTTGCAGCGCCCAACAGTGGCCAGCGTCATCATGGGCGCGCGCAATGAAGAGCAGCTCAAGCAGAATCTTGCTTCCGCCGGATGGAACCTCACACCGGAGCAGGTGGCAAGGCTCGATGCCGCCAGCGCGGTTACTCCCATTTACCCCTATTGGCATCAGCATCAGTTCGCTGAGAGAAATCCGCCACCCGTTTAGTCAAAGTTTCCTGGGTAAACCCCCTCCCCCCAGAATTCGGTACTGACAGATTTTAAACAAGTTAAGGGATAGGTGGCTGTACCAAATAGAAAACAAAAGTGTTATATGCATTTAATAGAAAACAAATAACTTAAGTGCATTCGTAGGGATTATCGAGCGTTCATGCAAAAGGCCCGGCTTGCGCGATGGCAGCCGGGCCTTTTTATCTCTACTTCTCATTATAACGGGTTGGCGGAAATTCCCGGCCAGGTTTTGGCCGATCCAAATGACCGACCATCGAGCTCTTTGGGTTATGAACCCAAAGAGCAGCGCGTTCTGCTCGTTACTTCCTGTTGGGCGACCCGCAAATCGCTAGCCTAGAATTTGTTGCTTTTCCCGGTTTAAACAAATACTAATTTCGCTTAACCTCTTTGCGCGTACCTTCCAAAT
>DATAQX010000230.1:0-6380 GCA_036264455.1 Silvibacterium sp.
GATGAATTCGCCTCGTCCGGTGGCAAAGGCAGCAGTGAGGAGCGCAACACGCTGGAGATTGGCAACTACATCGGCGCGGTTGTAACTGCTCGGAAGCACCGCGCGCGAGGCTATGGTGGCGAGAGGCTTCTCGGGAAGCACGACGAGTGCCTGCCAGTCGGCATGCGCAGGAAGAGTAACGGCGCGCAGTTTGATGCCATCCCAGCAGCCAGCAACGAAGCCTCCCAGCCAGCATGCGGCGGCGTTGTCGGGATGGCCTTCGAGCTTTGTGGCTTCGGCGAGAATTCGTTCGCGGTCCCAACCGAGCTGGCCAAAGTACGCGGCGAGCGCCACACCGGCGAGACGCACGGCGGCTGAAGAGCCGCAGCCCATGCCGAGCGGGATTTCGTTGTTGACTTCGAGAGCGAGCGGCCCGACTTCGCGCTGATGCGCGGCGAGAGTCTTGCGGTAGACATCGAGAAGCAGGTTGCGCTCAAGCGATCCGCAGACCTCAGGGTTGCGGCCGCTGACGTGAATGGAGAAGGCGTCGGCTTCGCGGGCGTGAACTTCAAGATAGAGGTTCAGAGCGATTGCGAGGGTGTCAAAGCCAGGACCGAGGTTTGCCGAGGTCGCAGGCAGACGGAGGTGGAGCGGGGCCGCACCAGCGGTTTGTTCGTCGATTGCCTGCCCGGTCATTGTGCGACCCGTTCGAGTGCGCGGAGAACCTGATCGGCATCCGCATCGAGCTCGACCGTATTGCGACGCGTGACGTCGATCTCCGCACGGAGGGCTGTGAGCTCATCGTCGCGCAACAGGTCGCCGCGATGATATTGGATGGTGTAGTCAGAGTCTTTGAGAGTGTGGCCGGTGAGCATCAGCACCACTGTTTCGGATGGATCGATCTTCCCTGCCGCAACGAACTTTTTCAGCCCGGCCAGAGTAACGGCGGATGCAGGTTCGCAACCGATGCCTTCGGCTCCGATCTCGGCCTTGGCAAGAGCAATCTCGGCCTCAGATACCTGCTCAACCCATCCCTGAGTGGTGTGGACGACGCGGACGGCTTTGCGCCAGGAGGCTGGATTGCCGATGCGAATCGCGCTGGCGCGTGTGTCGGCTTCGACCGGGACAAGCTCCTGACCATCGCTGCACTGCATGCTGCGATAGAGAGGGTTTGCGCCCTCAGCCTGCACGATGGAGATGCGCGGGACGCGATCGGTGAGGCCGAGATGCTTCATCTCAAGAAACGCCTTGCCGAGCGCAGAGCTGTTGGCGAGATTGCCTCCGGGCACGATGAGATGGTCAGGAACATGCCAGTCGAGCTCCTCGGCTATCTCCAGGGCGGGTGTCTTTTGCCCTTCGAGGCGATAAGGGTTGACGGAGTTGAGCAGGTAGACGGGCGCGCGGCGTACGACCTCACTCAGCACGCGCACGCAGCCATCGAAGTCGGTACGGAGCTGGCAGGTGAGCGCGCCGTAGTCGATGGCCTGCGAGAGCTTGCCCCAGGCGATCTTGCCCTGGGGGATGAGCACGAGACTGTGCATGCCGGCGCGGGCGGCATAAGCGGCCATGGCCGCGGACGTGTTGCCGGTGGATGCACAGGCAACCCAGGTAAATCCCCGTTCGTGTGCGACCGAAAGCGCGGCGGTCATGCCGGTGTCCTTGAACGAACCGGTCGGGTTCATGCCCTGATGCTTGGCGTAGAGGCTGGCGATGCCGGTGGCGCGTGCAGCGCGATGCAGGGCATAAAGCGGCGTGTTGCCTTCACGGAGGGAAACTATGTTGTCCTCATCGCGCAGAATGGGGAGCAGATCACGGAAGCGCCAGACTCCGCTCTGATCTTTGAAGTCCGAGGAGGCGCGGCGCTCTTTCCAAAGCCAGCGGAGGGCGCTGGGGTTGGGGAACATACGTTTGGCAGCGGTTCCGGCTTGTGCACTCCAGGCCGGATATTCGACCTCGTACAGATCTCCGCAGTCGGCGCAGCGGAAATTCTCCTTCAGATCTTCGAGCGCGATCACGCGAGCGCATCCGGTACAGCGCAATTGATGAACGTCTTGCATCATGATGAATGCTTTTAGCGTAGCATCCGAAACTGATGGTTCGGACCTCGACAAGCATCATGCGAAGAGAGGGATTTATGTTCCATATAACGAATGGGTCGATCAACTCGCTCACTTTTCTCCAGAATTTCGCATAAAATCGTAGCGTGGATCGTATGTTGACACCTCGTGCGGCTGGTCTCCGGCTGGGAATCTCCTATCCAACTATCAAGCAGTGGATCTATCGGGGGAAGATAAAAACGGTCAAAACGGCCGGTGGGCACTATCGAATTCCCGAGTCGGAGCTGGATAGTTTTCTGCACAAAGCGAAACGCCCCGAGACTCCGAAACGGCAGATGATGCGCACCGTTAGCGGGCGGAATCAGCTGACAGGACGCATTGTCGAATTGAAATTCGACGGCCTGTTTGCGCAGGTCAAGCTTTCGATTGGCGGACAGGTGATCACGTCGATCATTACGGCTGAAGCCGCACGAGAGATGCAACTCACAGTGGGCGAAACGGTGGCGGCCCTGGTGAAGTCAACCGAGGTGATGGTGCTGCGTGTTTGAGCGGCGGCGGGTGCTTCTTTGTCTGCTGATGCTGTTGTTTGCGCCGTGCGTATGGGCACAGCAAGCGGCTGCCGCGCCACAATCGCTGCGGATCGCTGCAGCCGCGGACCTGCAACCGGTGCTTCCCGCGATCCTGGCAGAGTTTGAAAGACAGACCGGCATTCGCGCCGAAGCCTCGTACCAATCGTCGGCGACGCTGGCGACTCAGATTTTGAATGGCGCGCCGTTCGATGTTTTTCTGGCGGCGGATCCTGGGTTTCCGCAGAAGGTGATCGACGCGGGGCTTGCTGAGGGGCCAAAGCCGATTGTGTATGCGCAGGGCACGCTGGTCTTATGGACACGCAAGGATGGGCGTTTTCACTCCCTTTCAATGGACTCGCTGCGGGATCCGACGCTGAAATCCGTGGCGGTTGCGAACCCGGAGCATGCTCCTTATGGGCGGGCAGCGCAGGCCGCGCTGGAGCATCTGGATCTTTATCCAATGCTGAAGCCGAAGCTGGTGATCGCCGAGAATATTGCGCAGACCGCACAGTTTGTGGAATCGGGGAATGCGGAGCTGGGACTGATCTCGCTTACTTCGGCTGTAACGCCACGCTTGAGTGCGAGCGGACAATATGTGCTCGTGCCGCGGGATGCGTATCCGCCGATTTTGCAAGGCGCGGTGATCGTGAAGCGGCCTTCAACGCAGCTGGCGCATCGCTTTCTCGACTTCTTTACGTCGCCGCCTGTCCAGCGCCAGCTTCAGGCTGGCGGATTGGCTCCGGCGAATAAGTGAGGCTATAAGTGGATCTGGAAGCACTGGCTCTCACGCTCCGGCTTGCTGCTGTCACGATGGTGCTGCTTCTCACCATTGCGATTCCACTCGCCTACTGGATCACGTTTACGGGTTCGCGGCTGGGGCCATTGGTCGAAGCTGTTTCTACGCTGCCATTGCTGCTACCGCCTACCGTGCTGGGTTTTTATCTGCTGGTACTGCTGGGGCCCCGGACGGCTGTAGGGCGGGCATGGATTCAGATCGTGGGCCACCCCTTGGCGTTTTCGTTTTCCGGGCTGGTGGTGGGATCGATGATCTATAGCCTTCCGTTTGCGGTGCAGCCGCTTATAGCAGGCTTCTCGGGCGTGAGTGCGGCACTACTCGAGCAGGCCCGACTGTTGGGCGCCTCCAGGTTGCGCCTGTTACGCGAGGTGTTGTTGCCGCTTTCGGCGCGGTCGGTATTAACGGCTGCTGTGTTGTGCTTCACGCATACGGTCGGGGAGTTTGGCGTGGTTCTGATGATCGGCGGGAATATTCCCGGAGTTACGCGCACGCTCTCGATTTCGATCTATGACCATGTGCAGGACTTTGCTTACGCACAGGCCAACCGGACGGCTCTGGTGCTGGTAGTCATCTCCATTGCGGCGCTGGTGTTGCTGTATTCGCGGCGACGGCCTGCGCTGGAGGAGGCGCGGCGTGGCTGAGAGTCCGCTGCTCGAAGTGGACGTGCGGTACAGCCGCGGGAAGTTTGAGCTGGAGGCGCACTTTGAGCTCAGATCGGACTGGACTGTCCTTTTTGGCCCTTCCGGCGCGGGAAAGACCACACTCCTACGGATTCTTGCGGGGCTGGTGGCGCCGAACCGTGGGCGCGTTGCGCTGCGGCAACGGATGGTACTGGATACTGACAAGCAGCTGACCGTTGCGCCGGGGCAGCGGCGGATCGGCTTCGTAACGCAGCAGGCGGCGTTGTTTCCGCATCTGACAGCACGGACAAATATTGCATTCGGGCTGCATGAGTGGGAGCGCGGGGCACGCGTGGCGCGCATTGCAGAGATGCTGCGGTTGTTCGAAGCGGCATCGCTGGCGGATCGACGGCCGAGCGAATTGTCCGGCGGTGAACAGCAGCGGATCGCATTGGCTCGTGCACTTGCGCCATCGCCGAAGCTGCTGCTGCTGGACGAGCCGTTTGCTGCGCTCGATGTTGCGGCCAAGAGGGCGATCGTCGAGAACCTGCGAGCAAGCGGCGTGCCGGTTCTGTATGTTTCGCATGATCTGGCCGATGCGTGGCAGATGAATGCCGATGCGGTTGTGCTGGAGGATGGACGGATCGAAGCTCGAGGTCCGGCGCGGGACGTGCTTGCACCATATCGCGAGCGGGTGTTGGAGCAGCTTGGAATCGGAGCGGCTTCAGAGCTTGGTCTCGGAGCCTAAGAAGACAGGTTCGGGTTCCAGGCGGATGCCGAATTTTCGCTCGACCGCGGCGATGACCTGATCGCGAAGGGCCAGAATGTCGGCGGCCTTCGCGTCTCCACGGTTGATGAGAGCGAGGGTGTGGCGGCTGGAGATTCCGGCAGGGCCGAGGGCGTATCCTCTGTGGAAGCCTGCTTGTTCGACCAGCCAGGCTGCGGGAAGCTTCATCTGGCCTTGCGGTGCGGGATAGTGCGGCACCGGCGCCGGGAAGGCCGCTGCTATGCGGGAGTATTGGTCTGCATCTACGACGGGGTTCTTGAAGAAGCTGCCCGCACTTCGGCAGTCAGGGTCGCCGGGGACGATCAGCATACCCTTCTGACGGCGGATGCTTCTCACGGCTGTGCTCACGTCGGCAAGAGATGGCTCGGCGGCTCCGGCAAAATGTTTTTTCAGGTCCGCGTAGGCGACACGCGCGCGGCCATCTTTCTTCAGGGCGTAATCGACGCGGGTGACGATGTAGCGTCCGCGCTCGGAGGAGTTGAAGATGCTGCGGCGGTAGGAAAAGCCGCAGGCCTGGGGCGACAGATCCTCAATGCGGAGACTGATGAGGTCAATGACACGAACGGCAACGATGGTTTCGGCGACTTCCTGTCCGTAGGCGCCGACATTCTGAACAGGCGTGCCGCCGACGGTGCCAGGGATTCCGGCCAGACATTCAATGCCTGCGTAATTGCTGCCGATAGCGTGGGAGACGAAGCCGTCCCAGTCTTCTCCAGCGGCAACGCGGAAGGTCTCGCTTTGCTGCTCGATTCCTTTGAGAGCAATGCGTAGAACCAGACCGGGGAAGCCTTCATCGGAAACCAGGAGGTTGCTGCCTCCGCCGAGAACAAAGAGGGGCAGGCTGCGAATGCGGGCGAAGTCGATGGCCTCGAGGATGTCATCTTCAGTCGAGGCTTCGGCGAACCAGCGCGCCGGGCCTCCGATCTGGAAGGTGGTATAGGAGGCTAAAGGGACATGTTCGCGGAAATCCATCAGGGTTGAGGATACCGGAGAACTACGCAGCAGACAGTCCCATGTAGCGGTTGATCGAGCCGTCGTTCATCCGATAGGGTTGTTTCGGAGCCGTGTTTTGAACATCCATTTAATCGACGGCACATACGAGTTGTTCCGGCACTATTACGCGCTGCCGTCCATGCGAGATGCGGACGGACGCGAGGTCGCCGCTGTTCGAGGTGTCGTCGCGTCGGTGCTGGGAATGGTCAGCGATGGCGCCACGCACATTGCCGTTGCGACCGATCAGGTTATCGAGTCGTTTCGCAATGCACTATGGCCAGGTTATAAGACTGGCGAGGGAGTCGAGCCCGACCTGTTAGCGCAATTCCCGCTCCTCGAAGAAACCCTCACAGCGGCAGGCATTGTTGTCTGGCCGATGGTAGAGTTCGAGGCGGACGACGCACTGGCAGCCGGTGCGGTCATAGCCGCCCAAGATGCGCGGGTCGAACAAGTGATTATCTGCACTCCGGACAAAGATCTCGCCCAATGTGTCCGCGGCACGCGCATTGTCCAACTGAATCGCCGTACAGGCATTACTTATGACGAAGCCGGCGTGATCCAAAAGTTCGGAGTCTCGCC
>DATAQX010000243.1:0-1899 GCA_036264455.1 Silvibacterium sp.
AAGGTCTTGGCAGGACGGGGCTGATGATGTTTATGGAACTCGATCACGGCGCGATTCTGCAAAAGGAGAGTGGGCTCAACACGCCAAAAATTGTGCGCTTGGTGATCGGCAATCCGCTCATCATGAAGGAAATGGCAAAACACGTTCCCGACGCCGGATCTTATGCTCCGGTCACGATTCTCGTGGACGAGCGTCCGGACGGCGTTCACCTTTCCTACGACAGGATGGCGAGCCTTCTCGGCCCCTACGGAAACGCCGAAGCGTCGAAAGTTGCTGGGGATCTTGATGCAAAGGTCGAGGCCCTACTTGCCTCAGCTGCTAGTCGATAACTGATTTCACCGCAAGTAGAAAGGAAAAAGAAGGCAAAGATGCGAGCGAAATCAAACGCGGTGCTCACTGGTGTAAGCAATATCACAGCACCTACACAATTCATTCCAGACCAAGCGGTCTGTGTTTCAGTTTCATAAATCAGGGTGACTTATGCCTTACGGCAAAGCTCGAGAGTGCAAAACCTCAACGATGAAGCCCCGCATTCGCAGCGTGAGGGGAAATGCTCCCGGTTCGCCGTCGCATAAATCTAAAGCTATGGAGAACCACTTGAAACGAACATTCTTACTCCTAGGGTTGCTCCCGACGTTAGCGATTCCGTACGGTTTGTGGGCCTCGCAGGCCGGCTATTCCCAGACCAGAAGGGTTGAGGAGTAGTCATGGCAATCCACAGATCGCAGAGGTCGATTCTCTCGTTGAAAAGCCGGCTGTTCACACCAGCGACGAAAGCCGATCGGTTTGCGCGCGCGGCTGAGGTACATACGGATGCACTCATCATCGATCTCGAAGATGCTGTCGCTTTCTCGGACAAGCAGAAGGCTCGCACTGCTGCTCTTCAATATCTTGAGCAGCCTGCAGGAAACAGTTTGCCATGTGGACTTCGGATCAATGCCCCTGTAACTCGGGCGGGAATCGAAGATTTGCACTCGCTTCTCGAATCTTCCGCTGCGCCGGACTACATCGTTCTGCCGAAGTGCGATTCCCCTGGGTTCGTCAGCATGGTGCGGTCGTTGCTCGACCAGGCTGCGAAAGAGACAAAGATTATCGCCCTCATCGAATCGGCAAGAGGAGTCGAGGCCCTACCTGACATCGTGAAGAGTGATGTCAGACCGTTTGCCCTGCTGTTCGGAGCGGCGGACATGGCAGCAGACCTTGGGGCAAGGACGGCGTGGGAAACGCTGTCATTTGTCCGATCGCGCATCGTCCAGATTGCTGCCTCGGCCGGAGTCGTTGTTATCGACTCCCCTTTTTTGACATTGCTGACTTGGAAGAGCTGAAGAGGGAAACCAAGGCAGCAGAGGATTTAGGGTTTCACGGCAAGGCTGCAATCCATTGCCCAGACCAAGCCAAAGGAGAACAATATGGAAGTCACTTCATGCCCACATCCCAGCCGGATAGCCTCCACGCGCAGGACCAT
This sequence comes from Silvibacterium sp., assembly GCA_036264455.1. Classification (GTDB taxonomy): domain Bacteria; phylum Acidobacteriota; class Terriglobia; order Terriglobales; family Acidobacteriaceae; genus Silvibacterium. The sequence continues at coordinate 1,466 of DATAQX010000243.1, forward strand.
AGTACGGCGCCTCGTCATTCTTACAGCCATGACACTATCTGGCATCGTGCAACCGGCGATCGGGCAGAGCAGCCAACCTTCAAGCTCAGCTTTGGACCAATCCGCGGTCCTCAATCAACGTCAGGATGATGTCTCTTTCGCGAATTACAAATTCCGTGACGGCGAGACACTGCCAGAGCTGCGAATACACTATACGACGCTTGGTCATCCGCACAAGAATGCGGAGGGAGCGGTCGACAACGCCATCCTTCTTCTCCACTGGACGAATGCCAGTAGCCAGGCACTATTAGTATCTGAATATAAAGAAGCGCTTTTTGCTCCGGGAGCTCCCTTTGATACAACGCGCTTCTTCGTGATCATTCCCGATGACATCGGACATGGGCATTCGAGCAAACCGAGCGATGGACTGAAGGCTACGTTTCCGCACTACGGAT
>DATAQX010000343.1:0-5150 GCA_036264455.1 Silvibacterium sp.
GCAACTTTGAGCCTCGGGGGTTCTCATTTGCTTTTTTTGGGCGTCGGCGAACTACGGTGGCCTGTTGTCAGCACGAGCAATAACGAAAAGATTGGGGCAAACTTCCGCGACAAATGAAACTGCGTGCTGTCTCCTCGCAAGAGTGGTAGGAGCCGCGAATGCACTTCCATTGAGATCGCTTGGCAGTATTCAAATCACGCATCGTGAGGTTTCCGACTCCGATGGAAAGGCGCTTTCGTGGGTTGCGGGAGGATGACCGCTCATCCTTCCCTTCCTCCAATTTGGCGCCGCCCAGTGTCTGTGGACGGCAGATCGGGGTACTTCCCAATGGGCGACAATGCGCTCACATCGCATTTGTGATTACGGGAAGCAGGCTCTACAGCCTGCGCCATTCTGGAATTCATCCCGCAGTCAAACGAATGGTGATGATTTGGTGCGGCTGAACGGCGATCCTGAAAGTATGCGGACCGTCCGGGACGATCGGCTTCTGATCGCGTTCGACGGCGTCGGTGGAAGAGATTTTCCCGATCGAGAGTAGCGGGACATTGATTGTGACGGTGCGCGACCGGCCGCCCAGATCGATCAGCCGCAGAATGGTTCCGTTGCCATCTTCTGCCGGCTTCCACGTGTCGAGAAGGAGATCCGGATCGTCGATGGAGAGAAAGCTGCCCTGACTTCCATTGAGGGGACGAGGCAGGTCGAGTGCCTTGTCCTGGGAACGGATCTGATCCTCTTCCATCGGCGTCGATTCTTCCCACGCCATGCGGCTGAGAGCAGGGGCATCCGTTTGTGCTGCACTGGTGACGACGTAACGGAAGCGGAAGCGTCCACCTTGCGCGGCACGGTAGTTCGTATGCCAGTAATTGTTCATCACGTAGGAGAAAATATTTCCAGGCCGCTGGCGGAAGTCGGTTGGCCATTCGCCTCGATTGATATCGCCGAGCGTGACCAGCGAGGCATCGAGCGGCATCACCGTCGCCGACACACCGTCCTGCTGAACCGAAATCCAATGCTGGACCGAGAACCACTCCTTGCCCGCGCCCGGGTACAGGTCTTTTGCGGGATCAACGACTCCATTCTGGGATCTCATAGTGAAATTGAGGATGCGTCATCGCGAAGGGGAAGGCGAAATAGACCGCTTCCTTCTTCAATTCGGGTTTCTTCTCGACATCTTCAATGAGTTCGATCTTCTTCCCATTTTGGAAGACCTCAATTTCGGTGTGAATCTGCGGAGTGTTTTCGGCGGACGATTCAAGTTGCGCGCGCCAGCCCCACGGCGTTCGCTCGACCGAGATCAGCCGTCCATCTTGGGCCGGATGAGGGTGCAGCACCGGCCTGGGAGAAACCGCGCGATACTGGAGAATGCTGTTCGGCTCTTCATCGCCTCCGTTAACATAGATATATTGACCAAAGCGCCACAAGTTGTTTGTATCCACCAGCTCCTTCACCAGCTCCTTGTCGTAGATGCTGCGGATGCTGCCGGACAACGGGTCGAGTTCGACGCGATAGAAGGGACTCTCGATGGTGGTCGATATCACTTTTTGCGGAATTGACGCCGCAGCGCGGGCGTTTCTCAGTTCGTAGACTTTGTATCCTGCGGCCGGAACTTCGGTTGCCTGGAATTCTACTCCGCGCAAACTCGCACCTTCGTGAAGAACCACATAGGGAATGGTTTCTTTCGTTGCGTGATCAGCAATCTCCATGTCTTTATCAAGGTCAGTTGTGACTTCCCATCGCGTTTCCAGTTCAGGGTGTTGAAAACGATAAGACTATCGACGCCGGCGGCAATGGAGTCAGCCAGGCTGGCCATGCTGCTGCGGAGAAGATCGTTGCGTAGTTCAGCGGCCGCGGTTGCGCGCGAATCCTTCACTTGGAGCTGCGCGATGGCTTCGACGCTGTCGGGGTCCGAGATGCTGTTCCACGACGCCCAGGTATGCTCGTCCATCAGGACCATGCTGGCCCGCATCGCATTCACCTTATCCCGATTGACTGCAAGACGCGGATTGACGAGCGTGCTGATGGTGGCGAGCTTCTCCGCCGAGGGTGCGCAGCTCTCGTTCTCGCGCTCCATGGCTGCGTAGAACGCGTCTGAACCGATACCGTCTTCCCAGTAGGGGCCGCCATCGCCACGGACGGTCGGGATCGCGTCACCAAACTGACTCGCGATGTTTGCGAGCGCATCGTGAAATCCGGAATACTCGATGTGCGGGTAAGCATAAAGCGCGTTCCACTGGTCCGCCAGTTCACCCTGCTGCGGAAACAGATCGGTGTTTTCCACCTGCGTGCCGAAAATAATTGTGGCATTGGCCCGATATCCTGGATGCTGGTACATCTGGAGAAACAGCGGCAGAACCTCCTCTCCGGTTTGTGTCATGGGGGCAGACCAAACAGGAACTGCATCTGCATGTAATGCCGCGAATACCACATCAGCACCTTGCCGCCATCCGGACCCTCCCACCAGAACGGACTCTTTTCGTTCAGATGCCCCTGCAGCAAAACCGGAGCGCGATCATTGTTACTTCCCGCCAGAAAGTACGGGATCTTGGCAGCGGCAAGGATCGACGCATACGACCAGGAATACGATGGCACGTCTGTGATGTTCGCGTAGTCGAATGGCGTGCCGTGTAGAGGGCTGAAATCGGCGCTGGGATAGAGCGAGCGGATGAGCGTTTCCGCTGTTGGAAATCCTGTGAGGATATTACTGGCTTGCGCAGGGATATAGACTTTTTGTTGCTGGATGGCTTGGATGATTCGCCGCTTCTCCTCCGGGGTGCGCGATTGTAGAAACTGGTCCAGATTCCACTCGCCGTCCGTACTGAATCGGAAAGCGGGATGTTGCGCGGCCAGATCGATCGCCTCATCGAGAATTCGGCTCTGGATCGCGGAGACTTTCGCCTGGTAATCCGTGAAGCCCACGTCTAGATGTACATGAGGCACGAGAAAGAGGGTCCATTTCTTCTGCGGTTGCAGTGTCTCCTTAAGGCCCGTGGCGTGTTCATTCACATCCACCTTCACCTCCGCGCGCGTGTCGGCGACGAACTCGGGAATATTGAAGCTGACGCGCTCCTCTCCGAAGTCCTGATCAGCGCGCAAACGATCGGTCCAGGTGTGACCTCCGACAACAAAGTGAACGCGTCCGGACCGCGGACGCTGACGATAGCGCACGAAGACGTCGACTCGTTCGTTCATCGAGCCCGAGTGTTTCTGGTAGAAAATGGTCGGTTCTACCTGTGCTTCGATCGCCGCCGGCAAGGCGTCAATGCGTTGCAACTCGATGGCATCGTAACTGAACCCGGCATCAGGAACGCCCTTGTCGCTGGCGGACACGGCTTGCAACGAAATGCTGTTCTCGCCCGTCTTCAGCCATGATCCTGGAAAGTCGAATTCTACCTCGGTACGCGAATATGCCGGATAGAAGGCGGCCACCATATCGCCCATCTTGTAGTCCAGCTTGGGATGAAGATAAAAGCCGCCTGCGCGGCCGTTGATCCCCACGCGCAGAACCGGAACACTAGAGTGTTCGATCAGCAGCGATATCTTCACACGATAGGCGTGTCCGGGCTGGCCTGTAATCGAAAAGACGATGGCCCGCGGTGCGGTCGCTCGATCCGCCGCTTTCCCCGCCAGTGCGACAGGGGCAAACGCATACCAGTTTGTAAGCGGCTGATCCTTGCCTGCAGTGAAGTTGACTGCCTGATGAGGCTCCCCGTCAGCAAATTCGCCGGAAGAGCCATCGAACACTCCAACGCGCCACACCGTTTGTATCCCCGACTCGGCAACCGAAGTCAGAGAGAACGTCAACGCGATTGCAAACACAAGAGGTCTCAAGCCCATACGGTCTCCATGTAAGTAGCTCTGACAACCGGTGACACGCCAACCAAGCCGAGTCGTATGAAAGGGCACGACTTTGCCGAATCCATTCTGCAGCCTTGACCCAGAGAAGCCTAATTGTCGAATGACCGGCTAACCGTCAACTACTACTTGATTAAGAGGTGAACACGGCCTGCGTGGCGGTCGACGAGATTACTACCGGAAAGTGCAAGTCGGCTTGGCGGATGTAATCGCCCCCTCGGCGTGTGCAAGGGGAAAATCTGCCTCCAGCCAGGATCCACCAGTTTGCATACAATTGTTCAGGTGCTTCAATTGCTGATCTGTTCGAAGCGGCACCCGCCAGGAAGGTGGAGTTCGGTCTCATTTTCAGTGTCCGACTAGGTGCCCTATGACTGACGAGTGAGGTCACTTCTCATCACTTTTCATGACGCCAGACACTCTAAACTCCCTGCAGCCACCTCACGTCACATCAAAACAGAGATTTGCTAAACCGTTATAAGTTCAAAAGCTCTATCGAGGGTTCGAATTCCTCTCTCCGCCACAGAGTCTCCTTTAGAATTCGCTATTTAGTAGCCACCAACAGCTCGCATTAGGCCGGAAAGCCACGATTTTTCGAACGATCAGAGAATCATGGTCACTGCGACTATGCCGCATTCGCTCCTGAATTCTCTAAACGCAACAGCGGCAGTTCCTTTTTAAATGAAGCTGGAACCACAGGTTCGATGTCTCGGTTGCATTGCGATGTGATCGGGGCAGATCTCTCCACTCAAATAGGAAGTTAGGGCTCGCGATTCTGCTTCGGACTGCGAGACAGTCTTCCGTGCTGATTTTTCGAGAGGATTCGAGGTGTCGCTCGCAATCGCGCTCGACACCTTCAACTCAATCACTCCGAAAGAATCGGCTCCGGAGCCTGTTCCGTCCTCGGCGCTAGGTCCTTGTGGCGCTCAAGGAAACGAACGCAGGCATTCCAGCGCAAGATGGAAGAATCGTTGCCTGCGGGCCGCAAGCGCTCTGCTTCTTCGAAAAATTGCAGTGCCGCGACGATCCAATCGTAGACGTAACCGCTGGATCCCAGTCCCCTTGAATTAAAAAGCGCCTTCGCACGGCGCTCCCAGGCAATCCCAGAATAGTAGGCGCGATCATACGCCGTTTCCAGGTGAGATATCGCCTCCATTGCCCTGGCAAAGGAATTCGCCTCTTCAGGAATCTCATCGGTCAGTGCCAGAATCAGGCTGATTCGCGCCTGCCGGTTTCCCTGGTCAATTTCGAGGATATCGCGACAGATGCTCTCGGCTTCGCTAGGCTCGTTCAGCAGGCGG
>DATAQX010000349.1:0-5974 GCA_036264455.1 Silvibacterium sp.
CTCGCCGCCCGTCCTCAAGCCCGGCGGCGATGCCTTTCTCGAATCCACCCCACCTGTGTTGACCTGGTATCAAGCGCGTAGCGGTCAGAAATTCACCCTCGCTATGGGCGTCGAAAGGCTTCGTGCCTATAGCCTCAGGCAACTTCACGCTCTGCGCGAATATCTCGCGGATGCCGGCATCGACAAAGTGACCGGAGGGGACGCCGCCCACGGAGCATTTCTCGCTATCCGACTCGAAAACGCCATGGAGCTTCCGGCACAACTGGAGTTCGAAGGGATCATCTGCGATGCCCGCGGCCAATGGCTCAGGCTCTGTCCCGATTGCTTAACTCGCGACGAAGAACTGCGTCGCACAGCTGCGGCGTTAGGAAAAATACTGCGTCAGAAGAAGTAGCTACTTCACGGCAGCTTCATCGAGTGCCAGATTCAATGCGAGCACATTGACCCGAGGCTCTCCGAGTATGCCGAATTGCCGTCCCTGTACGTGGGCCAGCACCAGTTGCCGAACCGCGTCGTCGCTCAAATGCCGTGCCTCCGCTACGCGATGAACCTGGTACAACGCTGCTGCCGGCGTAATATCCGGATCCAGCCCAGAGCCCGACGCAGTAACCAGATCAATCGGCACTGCCTGCCCCGGCGCGCTCTTTTGATAAGCAGCCACATCTCCCTGAATGCGATCGATGAGCTTCTTGTTCGATAGTGCAAGGTTGGAGCCGCTGGAGTTGGCCGCGTCATACCCGTTACCCGCGGCCGAAGGACGGCTGTGAAAGTAGGTATCGCCAGTAAAGCTTTGCCCGAGAATCGCCGAGCCGGCCACATGGCCGTTTCTCATCAGAAGCTGTCCGTTGGCCTTGTCGCGCAAAAAGAAGTGAGCGAACGCTGTAACGGCCAGCGGATAGATGAGGCCAAGCAATAAAGTTGTGACGAGCGTGAAGCGAATCGCGATTTTTATCGTAGAAACCATAACGTCTTTCCTGATATCTCTCACGCTTATGCGAGGTGCAGAGCGGTCAATACCATGTCGATAGCCTTAATTCCGATGAATGGCACGATCAGGCCGCCCATTCCATAAATCAGCAGATTGCGTCGCAGCAGGGTCGCCGCCGACATAGGCACGTACTTCACGCCCTTCAGGGCCAGCGGGATAAGAGCGATGATAATCAACGCATTGAAGATGACAGCCGACAAAATCGCCGAGTGCGGAGTAGCCAGCCTCATGATGTTCAATGCGCCCAGTACTGGAAACACCCCGGCAAACATCGCGGGAATGATGGCGAAGTATTTGGCCACATCGTTTGCGATGGAGAACGTCGTCAGCGCGCCCCTGGTCATCAGCAGCTGTTTGCCGATCTCGACAATCTCGATCAGCTTGGTGGGGTTGGAATCCAGATCCACCATGTTTCCCGCCTCTTTTGCCGCTTGAGTGCCGGTGTTCATGGCCACGCCCACATCTGCTTGGGCCAGCGCTGGAGCATCATTCGTGCCGTCGCCGGTCATAGCCACCAGCTTGCCTTTGGCCTGCTCGCGTTTGATCAAATCCATCTTGTCTTTGGGCTTCGCCTCTGCCAGGAAGTCATCCACGCCGGCTTCGCGCGCGATCACCGCTGCGGTGAGAGGATTGTCGCCCGTGATCATGATGCTGCGGATACCCATCGAGCGAAGCCGGGTCAGGCGATCCTTCAAGCCGCCTTTCACAATGTCCTTGAGGTAAACCACGCCCAGAGCTGTCGAGTTTTCAGCCACTACCAGAGGAGTGCCTCCCAGGCGCGCGATCTCTTCGACCTTATCGCTTACCTTGCGAGGCAGGCTCGATCCCTCCTCTTCAACGAAGCGCGCAATTGCATCGGCCGATCCCTTGCGGATCTTTGTGCCGGGAAGATCTACGCCCGACATGCGCGTCTGCGCGCTGAATGGAACAAACTCAACCCGCATTCCCGCCAGATCGCGTCCGCGCAGGTTGTACTTTTCCTTCGCCAGAACGACGATCGAGCGGCCTTCCGGCGTTTCATCCGAAAATGATGCGAGCTGCGCGGCGTCGGCCAGTCTCTCCGTGCTGATATTTGGAGCAGGGAAGAACTCCGTCGCCTGGCGATTACCCAGCGTGATCGTGCCCGTCTTATCCAGCAGAAGAGTGTGCACGTCTCCGGCTGCTTCCACCGCACGGCCGGACATCGCAAGCACGTTGTACTGCACCAGTCTGTCCATGCCGGCAATGCCGATCGCCGAAAGCAAGCCGCCGATAGTCGTCGGAATCAGGCATACCAGTAGAGAGACCAGCACAAAAATGGTCTGGGGCGCGGTGGAATAGATCGCGAACGGCTGTAGCGTCGCCACCGCCAGCAGAAAGATAATCGTCAGACCAGACAACAGAATGCTCAGCGCGATCTCATTCGGAGTTTTCTGCCGCACCGCGCCTTCTACCAGCGCGATCATGCGATCAAGAAAGGTCTCGCCGGGATTTGACGTGATCTTGATTTTGATCCAGTCCGAGAGCACTCTGGTCCCACCCGTCACCGCCGAGCGGTCCCCTCCGGCCTCGCGAATAACCGGCGCCGATTCACCTGTGATCGCCGACTCATCCACCGAGGCCACGCCCTCGATCACTTCGCCATCGCCGGCGATGAACTGGCCCGCTTCCACCTTGATCACATCGCCTGCGCGAAGCTGCGAGCTCGAGACGGCCTCCGTCGTGCCGTCGCTCTTATAGCGATAGGCCATCGTTTCGCCTTTGGCTTTACGCAACGTTTCCGCCTGGGCCTTCCCGCGCCCCTCGGCCATCGCTTCGGCGAAATTGGCAAACAGCACCGTGAACCACAGCCAAAGCGTGATCTGCAGGTTGAAGCCGATGGGCTCGCGGCGGATCGCATCCTGGATCAGCAAAGCCGTCGTGAGCACACTGCCCACTTCAACAACGAACATCACCGGGTTCTTGACCATAGCGCGTGGATCGAGCTTAGTAAATGCCCCCACAATCGCCTGGCGTAGAATGCTCGGATTCCAGAGACTTTTTCTTTTTGTCATGATTTCTTTCTCCCTCTGCTCTAGAAGAGGGTTCCGTGGTTCAGTAACAAGTGTTCAAGAATCGGACCGAGGCTCAGCGCCGGAAAGAACGTGAGTGCGCCGACGATAAGAATCACACTCGTAAGCAGGACCGTGAACAACGCTGTATTGACTGGAAACGTGCCCGGCGAAGGCGGTGCGCTTTTCTTCAGCGCCAGATTACCCGCAAGCGCCAGCATTGGAACCATCATCAGGAAGCGTCCGGCAAGCATTGTGAAGCCGAGGCTGATGTTGTACCAGTTGGTGTTCGCGTTGATTCCCGCAAAAGCTGAGCCGTTATTGCCGGCTGCAGAGGTGAACGCATAAATAATCTGACTGAGGCCATGAGGTCCGGGATTCGTAATGCCCTCGAGTCCTACATGGCAGAGCACCGAGATGGCCGTGAACACCAGAATCAGCAGCGGGAAGATGAGCACGTAAAGCATGGCCATCTTTACATCGAAGGCCTCGATTTTCTTGCCCAGGTATTCCGGTGTTCGTCCCACCATCAGCCCGGCGATGAAGACCGCCAGCACCACATAGATCAGCATCCCGTAAAGGCCTGAACCAACACCGCCGAAAACAATCTCGCCGAGCATGATGTTGGCCAGAACCACCATTCCACCCAGCGGTGTGAAGGAATCGTGCATTGCATTCACGGCGCCGCAGCTCACGTCGGTAGTGGTCGTGGCAAAGAGCGCAGTATTCGCAATACCGAAGCGAACCTCTTTGCCTTCCTGGTTTCCACCAGACTGCAGCGCACTGACGTGCTGATCCACACCGTGCAGCAGCGGATGCGGCCGGGATTCAGCCCGATAAATGCATACTAGGGCCGTAAACCACAGCAGGAACATACAGGCAAATACCGCCCACCCGTGTCCCGGAGATCCGGTCATCTTGCCCAGCGTTACCGTCAGCGCGGCGGGAATCAGAAGCATCGCGAGAATTTCCAGAAAGTTGCTGAATGGAGTGGGATTCTCGAAAGGATGGGCGCTGTTGGTATTGAAGAATCCGCCGCCATTGGTGCCCAGCATCTTGATTGCTTCTTGCGAGGCGACCGGTCCCTGGGCGATCTTCTGGGGCTGGCTCGAATGCTCCAGCGTTCGCGCTGAAGTATAGGGCTTCAGGTTTTGGATCACGCCCTGACCGATCAGCAGCGGAGCGAGGATGAGGCAGATGGGTAGCAAAACATAAAGGATGCAACGCGTCGCGTCCACCCAGAAGTTGCCGATCGTGGAGGCCTGGCGGCGGGCTATGCCGCGAACCAGCGCGATAGCCATGGCAATGCCCACTGCCGCGCTCAGGAAGTTGTGATAAGCAAGACCCACCATCTGGGTGAAATAGCTCATCGTGATTTCAGGCACGTACGATTGCCAGTTCGTATTGGTCGTGAACGAGGCAGCTGTGTTCCACGCCAGCGCCGGTGGAACGCCTCCGAGACCCTCCGGATTCCACGGAAGGAAATGCTGCGACCGCTCGATAACGTAGGTAAGGACCAGCGAGACAATGCTGAAGAGCAGCATTGCGGTGGTGTACTCACGCCAGTTCATTTCCTGAGCGGCGTCCACGCCGCAGAGCCGGTAGAGAAACCGCTCAACGGGCCTCAGCGGTCGATCGAGGAACGTACGTTCGCCCTCAAAAACGCGAGCCATGTACGCACCCAGAGGTCGCATCAGACCAACCAGGACACCAAGGAAGACCAAAATTTGAAGCCATCCATTGGCTGTCATTCAAAATTTCTCCGGAAACAAGAGGGTCACCACAAGATAGGCAAGAAGCACGACAGTGATCGCGATTACGAAAATTATGGTTAGATTCATAGGTTTTATCTCAGGTGTTCGCAGCCTTTTACGTAGGCCAGCGCGACGACAAAAAACACGGCCGTAAAAAAGGCCATCAGCAAGTCAGACATTATTAACTCCCTCCGCTCGAGGCGTTGTTACTACCATGCCCCTTGTTTTCCTCCGTACCACCAGACCAGGCCGACGGTCAGCGTAGGCTGCACGTTGGTTAACACTCCGGTTTTGGCAGTCAGGAAATAGTTTTTGTTGCTCCAGTCCTGGCGGAACTCGAGGAATGCATCGAGACTGTCGGCAACTTGGTATTTCACCGTCGCAGTGCCTTCCTTGAGGTATTGGCTCACATTGCTGAACATCCCCTGCGGATCGGCTAGATATTCGCCCCGTCCCGCCACCGACAGCCGCGGGGTCCATTGATACTGGGCATAGACTGCGCCTCCGTCCACGTGCGTCGGCGCCGACGATCTCCCTGGAGCGGCATTCCTCCACTCCCGCTCGATTACGTAATCACCTTCGAGAGCAAATGTGAATTTGGGTGTTGCGTTCCAGGTAGCGTAGCTGTCGAAGATATGCAGTTTGCCATCCGGCGCCGGACTGATGGCCGTAAAGCACAGGCCCGGCTGCACCGGAGCTGGCCCGCAACTCGGCACCTCCGTCGTGTCCGGATGGTCCTGCCCGTTGTAATAATTCACCGTCCAGTTCACCGACTTGGACGGCTGCAGCGTAAATCCGAACAGTTCATCTTTATAGGAGTTAGTCGGCTCGGTCTGCTGCGTGCCGTTTATGAGCCAGTAGTTCGCAGCCAGCTTGTCGTTGATTTGGTAGGTGGTGTGCACACCCATGTGGTAGAAGGGCAAAAAGTTAAAGTAGAAAGACCGCGTGTAGTTCATCTGGTCTTTCGTGTAGTTACCCTCGATGCCCAGCGAACTCGACCACTTGCCGAAATTCACATCCAGGCCGCGTCCCAGCGGGAAAATGTACGTGCCATAGACCTGAAAGATATTCTGGTAGATTTCGGGCCGCCGCTCATTTGCCGGATTCCCCTGCAGGGTAGCCGTCGCCTGCCCGTATTGCAGGTCCACCCTTACGCCGTACCGCCGCCCCGCATTCACATCCGGATCGAGAGCCAGGATCAC
>DATAQX010000351.1:0-18446 GCA_036264455.1 Silvibacterium sp.
GTATCCCCTGAAGTTCTCTGATTTGGGAATTCGCATCGGCGTGAATTATGTCGTATACGCGATGACGCATTGAACCTCTGATCATCCGCGCTCGACGCAGGTGCTTCCTCGATGCAGTCCCGTTGGCCACGATTGCAAACCGGAATATATAACCTAGATATCGCTGATGGCACCTCTATTGTTAGATCCGATGGCAAGGAACCTTTCCTAACATCCTCGGCTGCTCTATGGATTCTTGCTCAACCGTCGGTAATACTCGGCAACGGCATCTTCGTAGCCGGGGGGGATGGACGTCGCATTTCCGCTGCGTATGTCACCGGACCTGTCATCCCGTTTGCGGCGTAACTGCAGCTCCAAAGTATTGACGTCGCTCATTACTTGATTGTGTAGTTGCTGAAGGAGTGCAGGGTTACCGGGGAACCGCCTGGGATCCAGCCGCTGCATTTCGTCAATCAGATTGCGCAACTCACGCGTGGCTTCTGGATCATTTCGGACGGTCTGACGGAGTTGGTTGAGATTGGCGACGCCTTGTTCGAAGACTCTTTCCGAATCAGAAGGAGTGGACGAAATATCAGGAGCAACCGGCTGCGACAAATTCGAGTTGTTCCCGGTATCGATCCATGCCCCAGGCTGAATTCCATCACCTCGCTGCCCGCCAATGGTTAAGCCACTGCTACGGTTGCCATTGGCGAAAGCATTTTGCTGACCTCCCGGCGAGCCATCTTGAACGGCTCCATTACGAGCGAGCCCGTTGGATCCCCGGCTTTGTCGGCCACTCCGCTCCATCTGGCCCGTCTGCCGCGCGCCAAGGTCACGGGTGAGAGTTTCCATTTGACCGCGAAGGCGCTCCACGCGGTCCAGCGCCGTCTGCGAATCCTGTTGCGACTGCTCGGATCCCAGAGCCTGCTGTGCGCTGCGTATGCCTTGCGCCATCTGCTCCAGGCCTTTGCTGAGCTCTTGCTCGCTTGCATCTGAGTTAGGCACGAATCCCTTGCGAAGGCGGTCTGCGCTGCGCTGCGCTTTTGTCTCTATCTCATCGCGATCCAGACCGCCAAGCGTGTCACGCAGCCTGGACGCGGCTCCACGCTGGGTTGTCGAAAGTTGGCGCTCGGTATCCCGCATCTCGCCTTCGAGGTGGCCGACATCATTGGCGAGGTTCTGACGATCCTCGGCGAGAGTCTGCGCCCGGTTCCATGTGTTCTGCTGCTCTTGCTCGGATGAATCCGTCAATCCCTGTTCGAGTTGGCGCATGCGATCGGACTCATGACGTTGTTCCGCCGTGATCTTATTGGCTTGCTGCGCCATCGCATCCAGCCGTCCTGAAGCTTGCTGCTGTTGGATCCCACCGAGGAGGCTCGTTGCATCCTGGAGACGTTCAGCCGCACGACGCGCGTCTGCTGAACTTTGCTGGCCGGACGCCGCGCGGCGCATATCATCGCCAGCCTGGCGCAGTTGATCCAACGCTTGTTGCACGCGCTGACGAGCAGAAGCAGCAGACTGCCGTTGCGACCCCTGCCCGGACGATGCGCTAGAGGCCCCTGCCGAGGATCCGCTTTGCGATTGCGACGATGATTGCTGCTGGTTCTGGGAGAGCTGCTGCTCTATCTGTCGCTGCAACTCCTCGGCTTGCCGGCGCAGCATTTCCTGTTGCCAACGCTGCTCGAAACCCTGCCCGTTGGTGGCAGGCGATTGCTGTGCCAGATCCTGCTGACGCCGCGCCAGATCGTCCAGCTTCTTGAGGGCGTCATCGATCTCCCGGTTCTGCTGGCCTTGAGAGGAGGCCGTCTGCGCTGTTTCGTATTGGTTCTTCTGTGTATCAAGTTCGAGATCAAACAGGCTGGCGAGGTCACGCCCTGCCCCACTCGCGCCTCCACCACCACCGGCATTCCCAAAGGCTACCTGTATCTTGCGGAAGGTGGCTTCCGCCTGCAGTACGTGCTGCAGCGCCTTTTGCTCGTCGGGCAGAGCCTCATTCCACTTTTGATGGTGAAGCTTGTCGGCAGCCGGATCCATGACTTCCGCGGCTGCACCCATGTCCTTTTGAAAGTCGCTGAACTCTTCGTTTTGTTCGTTCAGATCGCGCATCTGCAGCCTGCCAGCGAGGGCGAGCGCTTGATCCCGAAGCTTCGACTGAACTTCAGAAAGAAACTTTGCAGTTTCAGCAGTGTGAGCAGAGGAAGCGGGCGGGTCGCCCTTCTGCTTCCAGGTTGCAGAGATGATCTCTTTCTCGCGCTGAGAAATATCGCTCGGACCACTCTGGCCGCCGGCTCCGCCACCTCCGCCTGCCATCTGTTGAGACTGGGAGAACTCTCTCTCGAACGGCTCCGCCTGAATGAAAGAGATGTCAGAGCGGGATTCCATGCGCGCGTCTTTTGCCGAGACGTAGTAACTGACGACGTCACCCGGAGTGACCTTAAAGTTCTCCAGCGAAAGAATCGTGGACCCATTTGCCTCCTTTTGACCGCGTTGTTTCAACAGATTGACCGTCTTATCCGGCCCGCCATTGACCGAGTAGTGAAGGGTGAGGTCGTCGATGCCAAATGGATCCTGAGCATTTGCCGCGACGGCAACCTCCTCTATCGGGCTCGCACGATAGTCGGGAGTGGGACGCGTAACCTGAATTTGGGGGGGCGAGACCTTGTCCGCCTCGATGAAGAAGTCTTCCGAAAGCCGCACAGCTTGCCCGTGATCAAGAGCAGCAACATGATACGCTCCGTCTTTGTCGATGCTGATCACACCGGAACTTCGATTGGCGGCTGTGCCGGTTAGGAAAATCTGTTGTCCGTTGGACAGCACTAGTACGCCATTCTGCAAAGGGCTGTCGGTGACCACCTCGAGAACAGCGTGAGTCCCTTCGATAGCGCGGAGGTCGCCGCCGTGCTCTTCGACTACGTTCTGCAGCCTTGCCCAATCCGGGAAGTGATAAGTGACACGGATCTGCTTGACTTCCGGCAAATCCACAATCTGCAGATGAAAGTGCGGCGAGAGTACCTTACCAGCCTGGATGTAGTACTCGACCGGTTCCGGCAGCCCGGCAAATAGAAACTGGTAGCTCGACCCACCGGTTTCCGGTTGCATGGTGATCTCTTCCCATTTAGACGAGCTTTGATAGCGGGCGTAGAGCTTGACCTTGTTGGCCTCCACCCCAATGGGTTGAGCAGTAATAAGTTCGTCAGCGTGACGGCGAATCGAGGCATCGCCCGGGGTGACGCGAATGCCGTAGTAAGGTGCGCGTCCAGCGGTGCTTCCGGTCCACATCAGTCTGGACCCATAGCCCATGTAGCCGGGGCCAGCGAGAATGATCCAGAGTAGGGTGATGAGCAAAGCAAGACCGCTGCCCAGGTAGGCGAAGAGCTTCCAATCGGGGACAAGGATCCTTGGCTGTGCTCCTCGCGCGAAGTCGAGCGTGTCGGCTGCTAACAATTCCAGAAACGGCTCTTGACCCTTCGCGTCTCGCTCCGCAAATGTAATGAGGCGCTGCTGGAACAGTGAAAAAGCGCTCTCGGCCTGAGTGGCTGCGCGTTTGCGCGTGAGCTGTAGTATGGGCAGAACGATTCCGAAGACGAGGACGCAGGCGAGCGCCACAAACAGGCCAAATCGTGAACCCGCCATACTCGGCCGCGAGAAGGCAAAGCGGTTCGCAGCCCATACGAGCACAATGGTAGTTACGAGTGCAGTCGCGATCAGGATCGCCGCGCCACGCATCAGGGAGTTCAGGCGCAGCCGGCGTTCCAGCTGAGTGATGTAGAAGTTGAGCTCGTTGCGGGCATTCATGAGTCCTCCCGCCGGATGCCTAGGTATCGGCTGGCAACCCAGGACTCCGCTATCGCCACCGCCAATACCAAGAGCATAACGTACCACCACAGCCCATAGGGCTGGTTTTTCTCGCCCGCTCGCTCAGCAGCGGCAGTTGGAGGCTGCGCATTGCGGCTGCCGGCCCAGAGCGCCTGTGTCTCGCCCGACAGCACGGAGAGGTCCGACTCGACACGATCCGGATTGACGCCGATCAGCTGCTGACGCCCATTCGCCAAGCGAAGCTGATAGAACCCTGCATGGGTCACCTTGAAGGACTGCGCGTTGGCCGCATCGAGCAACGAGAGGGGACGGCGGCCTTCCGGATCAACGACTTCGACGGCCACGGACCGCTCCTTGGCCCTTCGCAACTCGAGGATCGAATCAACCAGCCGAGAATCAGGTTCGCGGGCTGTGCCGGAGAGATAGAAGGCCGTATCCTGAACAAAGGGGACAAATTCCGCATGTAGCGGCAGATCATTGGTCAGGTTGTCGAGCCCGGAGGTGAAGAGCAAGACTCGCCCCTCTCCGATCTCTTTATCCAGGAGTATTGGCGTGCCGTCTGTGAGTCGGCCGCCGACGTGTGCAGCCGGATCGTTGACGGCGACGGCAAAGTAGAACTTCACCCCCGGCCAGCGGCCACCGTGGGCAAGAGGCGGGTATGCAGGATCGATGTCCCCAACCGCCCGATAACGATCCGCAGTGTTTGAATAGAAATGTGCCTCAACGCTACCCGCGCCCAAGAGAGGGATGCGGGTGCGGCGACCTGTCTCGGTTCCCGACGCCACCAAAACACTGCCTCCGCCGCGAACATAGTTGCTTAGATTGTCCTCCAACGACCGGGGCAGGGAAGAAACGTCCGATAAAACCACAAATGCATACTTCGACAATTGGACGTTGTCCGCTTGATCGACCGGCACATTTTGCGTCGCAAAAGCCGATTCAGCCGCCGCGCCCAGTGCCGCCTTAAAATAGACCGGAGATCGAGTGTCATCCGGACGATGGAGAAACAAAACAATCTGGGGATCGGAGCGCTGTACGGCAAAGAAGCTCGCGTCATCTTGCGGAAACGCGTCGGCTGAATCAATGCGCACCTCGCAGCGACTCGCCCCGTATGGCACATCCAGCGAGTCGAATTCGATCGTCGCGCGACCGCCGGCAGGCACATTCACCCTCCGCGACGTGATGATTTTGTTGTTCACGACCAGCCATACCGTGCGAACTGCCTCCGGCGTGTTGTAACCGGAGATCACGGCCTGCACGCGCGCTGTTTTGGGAGTCCACACTCTTGCAGGTGCGCCGACACTTTCCACGGTCCAGTTCGGCACCGCTCTCTTAACGACCGGATGTAGTACAAGGGACACATTCGCGGGCATAACCGCATCTGCAAAGTTCGTCGGCATATTGGACTTTTGCAGATCGCTAAAGAGATGAAGCTCCACTGGCAACAGTGTGGTCGCGGCAAAAGATCGAATCGTATGCGCCAGGTCGCCAAAACTCCCGCGGCCATCGCCAGGTTCGATGCGGGCAATAGCCGTACGTAGCGCCCCAACGTCGCGGATTGGTTCAGTCCGCACCTGCAGTTGAGAGCCGAAGGTCATGACCTGGACGCGTTGTTCAGCACCGCGGGACGCGAGAACCATTTCCGCGTCGCGCTTCGCATCAGCCAAGCGTGAGCCGGCCCTCATGCTGAAGGAATTGTCGATCACCAACAGCACAAGCTTTCCGCCCGCCACAGCGCGCGGCGGCCGCTGAACAAAGGGATTCGCAAACGCGAGCACAAGCAGGGCAAGCAAAGCGAGGCGAAGCGCCAACAGAATCAGATAGCGAAGCCGCCGGTGCTTGATCGAACTCTGCGTGTGTGCTTCAAAAAACTTGAGCGAGCTGAACGGACGCGGCCTCGACGTGTGTCGCCGAAGCAGATGCAGATAAAGAGGGACAGCAAGTGCGATCGAACCGGCCAGGAACCAGGGCGCTAGAAAGCCCATTCAGTTTCTCCCCCGCCGAATGGTGAGATATTCCGCGAGTGCCCCGTCGAGAGGTCGGTCGGTGCGTAGCAGGCAGTAGTCCATGCCGGCGCGCTGCACCCGGTCGCGCAGGTCGGCCAAGTGCGCGTCGATCTTGTTGCGGTATTCCTCGCGAGCATAGTCCGGCGTCACCTCCAGACGCTCATTTGTTTCCATGTCGACCAGGATCACGGGCGCATCGACGTCAGGACGGATCTCTGTTGCATCGAGAACGTGAAATAAGATGACTTCATTTCCATGAAAGCGCAAAGGTTCAACTGCGCGCACAACTGTTTCAGGCGACTCGAAGAAGTCAGAGATGATTAAGACCAAACCCCGCCGTTTGAGAAACCGCTGGAAGTAACTGAGCGGTTTGGCTAAATCGGTGCGGGCGCTCGGTTCGGCCTGTTCCAGCCCGCTGAGGAGCCGGTGAAGTTGCCCCGCTCGCGTGGAGGGCCGAATGTAGTTGCGAACTTCGTCGTCGAAGACGATCAGGCCAGCGGCATCTCGCTGATTCTTGATCGCGAGATAGAAAAGTGATGCGGCGATGAAGCGGGCATAGTCGATTTTGCTCAATTCATGAGAGCTAAAGTTCATCGAATTGCTGGCGTCAAGGAGAATGGTCAGCTGGCTATTGGTCTCGCCACGGTATCGCTTGAGGTAGCAGCGTTCGGTGCGAGCAAAGACATTCCAGTCCACGTGGCGGAGGTCATCGCCTGGCGAATAGGCCCTGTACTCCGCGAACTCCTGGCTGAAGCCAAAATCAGGGGAGCGATGAAGACCGGCGACGAACCCGTCGACCACGGTCTTTGCTACGAGATCGAGACCTGAAATGCGCGCGAGTACTGTAGGACTAAGGAAGCGCTGCACGTCACGCTCCTGGAGGAGGAGGTATTTGCTTGAGCAGACGACGAAGGATTTCGTCCTGATCGACGCGATCGGATTCGGCGTGAAAATTGAGCAGAATGCGATGGCGCAGAACCGGTATCGCAACTGCAGTAATGTCCTCATATGTCACGTGGTAGCGGCGCCGGCCCAGTGCGCGCGCCTTGGCGGCGAGCACGATAAACTGTGCCGCACGCACGCTGGCCCCGTAGTTGACATACTTTTTGATGAAATCAGGCGCGGCCGGCGTGGTATGCCGCGTTGCACGGACGAGGCTGACGGCGAAAGTTGCCAGTGACTCCGCAATGGGGACCATGCGAACAAGTTGCTGGAAATCTAGGATCTCTTCCGCGTTGGTGATGGGTTGGACGTCAACGCTGCGGTTTGCCGTCGTCTGGTCGACGACCTTTAGTTCATCTTCCGCACTCAGGTAGTCGAGAATAATGTTGAACAGAAATCGATCCAGTTGCGCTTCGGGTAAGGGATAGGTGCCTTCAAGCTCGATGGGATTTTGCGTGGCCAACACAAAGAACGGCGGCGACAGTCTGTAGATATTGCCGCGAACCGTGCAGGACAGCTCCTGCATAGCCTCGAGCAGTGCCGACTGTGTTTTTGGCGGGGTCCGGTTGATCTCGTCCGCCAGCAGAATATTACCGAAGATCGGGCCGGGAACAAACGTCCAGCGCCGATGGCCCGTTGTCGGATCTTCTTCTATGATGTCGGTCCCGGTCATGTCAGAAGGCATGAGATCGGGCGTGAATTGGATTCTCTTGAAAACGAGGCCAAGCGTTTGCGCGATGGTGCGCACCATCAACGTCTTGGCCGTCCCGGGCAGTCCGGTAATCAAGCAATGCCCACCGACAAAGAGAGCAATGAGGATCTGGTCGAGGACTTCGTCCTGGCCCACGATCACCTGTCTTACCTGCATGAGAATCTTTTCGCGCGCTGACTGAAACCGGTCGACGCGCTTCTTCAGTTCTACGGAATCCAGATTGATGTCGGCAATTGTGGCCATTTCTATTTCGCTTTGTTGGAACCTTCGAGCTGTAAGAGGAGTTGTTGGGCCGGGCGGTAGTCAGGCGCGGCTTCAAGAGCTTGTAAGACGCTGTCCTTGGCCTTGTCCGGCTGGCCGTTATCCCGGTAGGCCTCGGCGAGTTCGAACTCTGCATTGGCCTTATCTAGTGGATTCAATGCCACGACCGCGGAATATTCGCGAATCGCTCCGGGGTAGTTTTGCTGAGAATGCCACAGATTCCCCAAATGTCGGTGAAGTTCTTCGTCCAGCGGGTAGATAGCATTGATGCGGTCCAAAGTTGCGGCCGCTTCTTTGGCTTGACCCTGCTTCTCTTCGAGAGAGGCCAGCTCCTTGAGTAAATCCGGATTGCGCCCTCCCGTCTTCTCATATTGTGTCAGAATGGCGGCTGCTGCCCGTGTGTCGCCCTTCGCAAGATCTGCCTGTGAGACAAATTGGTAGGCGTTTGCCTGATACACGTACCCTGGATAAAGTTCGATGACGTGGTGGCCTTCCTTTGAGACTTGATCATAGTTCCGGCTCTCCGCCTGTGCCGCAAGCTCTTTAAGTCCGGCACGCCACTCGTCAAAGTGGGCCGCTATGCGGCCGTCGTTCTTGTAAATCCAATCCTGGAACTGTTTGTCGAATTCGGCGGGTGTTATGTCTAGTTCTTGCTGGATTACATCGGAAGTGGCGATTCGCTGAGCGTACGCATGCACCATGTCGAGCAGCTTGTCCGCCCCCCAACGATCCTGAATGTAATCGCAGATGCGGCCCGCCTGATAGTAGGAGACAACTACCTGGGCAGGATAGTCAGGACGCACGAAACCGCGATCCAGTTGGGCAATCGGCAGCAGCCTCTTATCGCGCAAGGCAACCACCACGTCGGGAGTGATTGGATCTCCCCATTCGGGCGATGCCTGCGTTTCTTCGTGGACCGCCAGCCCTTCGGCGAACCAGCGCGGCACGCGATGATTGGTGGCCGTGAGAATGTATACGTGGCTCATCTCGTGCCAGAGTGTGCTGGCCCAGTTGAAGTCGCCCGGCTTTCGGCCAGAGGGGCTATCCGTGGCCACAACCTCGCCGAAGGTAGCGCCCAAGGCTCCAAGACCCGGCATCCCCACCGTACGCACCGCGAAATCCTCGTGGTCGGGATACATCTCAACCTGCACGGGACCGGGGAGTTTGATCCTGTACTTCTTCTCGTAGGTCGCCATGGCGCGCTTGAGCACCTCTTCAACGTAGGGACGGAGAAGTTCGGCTTCCTTCTTGTTCAGCTTAAGTATGGTTGTATTATCGCGGTAGATGACAAAGTTCTTGTAGCTGTCGAGCAAGCGGAGGCTGTTGACCGTTTCCTCGCTTCGATAGCCATTGTCATAGGAGAGCTCCAACTCCCGGCGCGGCTCGTCCTGCTGGCCCAGCCGCATAAGATCGACGCCGAGCGCCGAATGTGCCGACCAAAGCCGCGGTTCGAGCTCGATCGCTTTGCGGTAGTAGACGACAGCGTCGTCATAGCGGTAGTTCAACTCGAGATGATGAGCGACAATCGCGTAGGCGCGGCCGTAGGACGGATTGACCGAGCGAACTTTCTCGAACCAGAGGTCCGGAGATTGATCGGCGAGGACTGCTACCGCCGCATGGATCGCCATCGCATCGAGCGCGTCGGGCGAGTCTTGGAGGGCGGCGTCCGCCTCCTGAACCGCTTTTGCCGTATCCGAGTCTTCAAGAGCGAGATCCGCCATAAGCTCATGGGCCTCTACCAGCTTGGGGTCCAGCTCCAATGCCTTCGACGTCCACTCAATCGCCTGGCTGTCGAACCCATCGGCGCTTACTAGGGCTAGCCCTAGGTATGCCCGCGCGGCTTTAGGATCTCGCGCAAGGGCTTCTTTGAAGAGACCCTCTGCATCTGTGTTGTTGAAGCGCTCATGCAGAAGCATCCCCCAGCGGATGCGATACGGCGCGTTGCTGTCGTTCTCAGCGACCGCGGTTCGAAATTCCTTATTAGCGTCCTCATACCTCTCCAGACCCCAATCTCCTTCGCCACGTAAATAGGGATCACGCGACGAGGCTAGGGTTCGATAGCAGATTCGGCCCTGGTCTCTGTGGCCATGCAGGCGCAGCAATTCACATTCCGTCGGAGTGGCGCACAGTGCGATGTAGGGAGCGAACAGTGGGATGAACCCGAGCACCGGCAATTGCCAAATCCGCTTCATTTGTCCAACTCCGCCTGGACCCGGGCCAGGGTAAGCAGAGCTGTCGTAAGTTGCTGCTTGTAGTCCTCCTGCGACATTGCCGCCTTCTGATATTTGAGAGTGTCGATTTGGCGCTCGAGTTCCTCCTTCTTGGCGAGGAGGTTGCGTTTGGTCGGATCATTGAACTGCTTTTGCGCCGCGCCAAAGCGAATCAGCGTGAAGCTCGATAGGAGCCGGCCTTCGCCGGTGTCCGCTGCGGGAGCGCGCACCGGCTCATGCTGTCCCGTATCATCGAAAACGGCGTGTTCGGTCGCCAGCCTCTTTTGCGATTCGTAGAATTCCGCAGTCTTGCGCGTGGCGTATTGGAAGGCCTCCAGTGCCGTGATGCTCTCATTCTTGTCGACGTCGGCCGCAGGATCCTGGAGGGCTTCGATCCAATAGCGGGCGAAGACCGTGGCGTTTTTCTCGGTGCCGGTCTTGGTAGCAGCGATCACCGCGCGGCCTCGCTTTTCTAGAGCGACAATGGAGCCACCACTCGAACTCGTCGTATCCACAATCAACTGGCGCCCGGCCGGAATGCGATTGCAGAGCCTAGCAAGTTCCGCTGCCGTGATGTCGGGCCCAATCAGGTTGAATTTGTAATCGATACCGTCGTAGGTCCCGTGGCCGATGAGAACGAGTACGAAGTCATCCGTCGGTTTAGCATTTTCCGCGACCTTGTCCATTACTTCCATGAAGCGGGCGCGGGTTGAGTCACGGCCCGTCAGCGTATCGACATGTGCGTC
The DNA here is from genome assembly GCA_036264455.1 of Silvibacterium sp. Lineage (GTDB taxonomy): Bacteria > Acidobacteriota > Terriglobia > Terriglobales > Acidobacteriaceae > Silvibacterium. Next base: position 10,673 of record DATAQX010000351.1, read on the forward strand.
TCGGCCCCCAGCTACGAGCAAGCGGTTAAGATCGAGTGCAAGGGAAATGAACTCCTTGTCGTAATCCGCTTCGCCTCCCAGGCCTGCGACCGTAACGTAGTAGACCTCGGCGTGTGCCAAAGAGGATGTACACAGGAGAAGACACAGAATCAGCAACCCGTTATAAGCAAGGAAGGAAGATCGGTTCCACATTACACGACCCCCCACCTACGGCGCAGGAACCACTCTGAAAGAGTGAGCAGCAACATCATCAAAAATACGACCGGCATGTTCCAGAGGGCCTTGGTCTCATGGACAGTGATTCCCGCTTCGGAATAAGAGATCTGCGACGGCAGACGGGAGAGCTGCTGCGGCCGCCAATAGCGGCCTCCGGTATCTGCAGATAGCCTCTTCAGAAGATCGCGATTCTGCTCCGTGTGAAAATTTTCGGCTACGCCGTTCATACGTTGGAAGGTTAGGACGTTTCGGCCAAGCTCCTGGCCGGCATGCTCCGCCGTCACTTCCGTCAGATACGAACCAGGCTGGGGGGCGGTCCATTGCGCCTGGTATTCGCCTGCGCGATTGGGCACAGGCGACAAGTCGACTCTTGCGGAGATGCCTCCCGGGCCGATGATGTGAGCTTCGACAGTGGCGTCAGAAGTTGGAAGATAGGTCTGGTCCCGAACAGCAGCCGACAGCTTGACCTGGCCGTCATCAAACAAAATTTGATTTGGGACTGAGGCTACGACCTGATCGAGCGTGTCGGAGACGAGCCAACGGAGAAGCTGCTGCCAGAATCTATCGTGGCTCGTGTCACCCAGCGGCAGGCTCATTTGCCACCGCCAGTTGCCTGAGCTGGCGAGCACTGCGGTTCGTCCACGGCCAAAGTTCTCCGTAGTGAGGAACGGCAGATTGCGACCACCAACCTTCATTTCCGCCAGAACCACTGCGCCTGGCTTGGGCGTCCCGGCTTCCTGATAATCCATCAAGAATGGCAGCGTTTTCCATCGCTCAGCATTGCGTGCCGGATCGTCGATCAAACGGCAGATGAGGCTGTCCATACCTGGTGGCGTGAGCTCGACGGTAGCGGAAGCGCGGTGGAAGGTATTTCGCCGGTTGGGAAGAACAACAGGAAGGGCATCCGCCACGCTCGAGCTGCCCCACCCTCCGTCGGCAAGGGAAAAGCGGCCGCCCAGGAACAGCAGGCCCCCGCCACGACGATCCACAAATTGATGAATGAGATCTTTCTGCGCAGGCGTGAAATAGTCGGCCTGGACCGAGCCGATGATAAGACCCTGGAACGCGAAGAGCTCTTCCGCGTTAGAAGGAAAGCCACCTTTCAGTTCGTCCGCGTTGCGAATACCCTGCCGGTAAATGTCGTTCTCAGTGGTCCTCAAGATGGATGCTATTTGGACGAGCTGATCACTGTCTTCGGCCCGACGGATAAACTTATAGACCCAACGCGGCTCTCCTTCTATATATAGGATGCGCTTTTGCGTCGGCTCTACGTTCACAAGGCGGGTGAGCGAGTTGTTGAGCCGGTTCTCCTCGCCCGGAAGCAGGCTGATGGAAAATTCAAAGGGCTTCGCTCCCGCGTCTCCTGCGTTGAAGAGGAGACTTTCCAATTGGAGCTTTCCATCGGCGCCCAGGACAATTGAGCGCGACGCTAGGACCTTCGTCCCATCCCGGACTTCAATCGTGGCCGGTTGCCGGGCAAAGCCGTGCTGGTGAATGGTGATCAAGGCGTTTAGGCGTGAGCCTGCCATGGTGTGGGGAGAGACGACAGCATCGTCCATCTCGATGTCGTGATTGACTGTTTCCGGTCCGAGCCCCACGGTGTGCACAGGGATTCGGCGATTGCGCAACGCGGTGATGGTATCGAGATCGATGCCGCCGGAGTTATCCGAACCATCGCTCAACAGAACGATAGCCCCGATGGGCAGGTCCGATGTTTCTGCAACAAACTGTCGGAGGCTGTCACCAAGATGGGTAGCCGGAGCTGCGGGGCGCAGGGCGCTCGGATCTGGAGCGCGGGTTACCTGAGTATCGACGGTGTACAGGCGAACTTGAAACTGCTGGTTCAGTTTGTCGAGCACGCCGGATTGCAACGCATTGACGGCTTGTGCAAGCCGAGTGGTTCCATGCTCCGCCGCGGCCATGCTTCGGGAGTCGTCAATCAGGATCGCGATAATATTTTGTTGCGGTTTTAGCTCGGCAACAGTAATCGCCGGCTGCCAAAGCAGAAGCAACAGCAACGCCACCAGAGAGGATTGCAGAGTCCAAAGGACCGCGATTCTCCAGCCTCGCAAGCGAGTTGCTGCATGCCGGGAGCGCGAACGAATGAGCAAAGCAAGAGCAGTGGCAAGTGCTACAACAAGGAGGCAAAGCACTGTCTTGGGCCATGGACCCTGAAGAACGAACTCACCCTTGGAGAAAGTGGTGACCGGATACTTGAAGAGCCACTGAAACATTGATCCGGGCAATCGCGAGACGAAATCGCAATGGCCAGCCCTTTCCTCAGTGTGTCATTCCATACACGACGTAATTGATTCCGATACGAAAGGCCATCGACGCGAACCGCTCGGGGTACTCGGGGCTATCAGCCCATTCCCAAGCGTCTCCAAGGTGCATGTTATGGCAGATGGCCACCATGACGCGGCCTCTGTCGTCCCGGATGGCACGCCATTTAGCCACATACCCGTCCTTCTCATAGGTGCGGCCTGTCCTTACATATTGCTCGCCGGGTACCTGGAAGCGGTCGCCGAGATCGTAGAGCACATGAAAGATCTCGTCGTCGTTGCTCAAGTCTTCGATGGGACGATCGGGAACGACCATGCGTATCCCGCTCAGAAAGCTCTCCCAGTCACTAGTGCCATGGAAATCGTCGACCATGAGAAATCCGCCCTTCAACAAATAATCGTGCAGGCGCTTCGCCTCGGCGTCGGTAAAACTCCAATTTTCTACTTGGACGGCATAGAGCCATGGATAGTTGAAGACATCGTCACTGTCCAGATCAACGACCTGCTCCGTCGAACGGGCATTCGTTCGAGTCAGGCGGCGAAGGGCCATGAGAAACTGGCGATCTGCCTTGGGGTAGTCCCGCGACCAGCTCCAGCTACCTCCATAGCCTCCATAGCCATAACCAAAGCCTGCGAAGCTTCGCTCAGCTGCCGTGTAGTGCAGCCGCGACCAGGAGAATTCTGCTTTTTCATTGGCCGATCCCGGCGTGACAGGATCGTAAGGTCTCGAGCCATACCACTGATACGCCCGCGATGTTAGAGAGAAAAAAACGCAGGCTGAGGCGACGAGAGGGAGCACTACCGAAATGCGCGGCAGCAGCTTCACGGGATACCCTGATGCTCTAGAGAGAGAATAGCAGAGCCGGCCTATCGATGGATTGTATCGGTCCCCGAAAAGTAGGATCCTGCTAACCATGGTGGCCGCTCAGGTTTTGCCATGAAACGCCGCGATTTCATAAGGCTTGGCGCTGCCGTGCTGGGAGCCTGGTCAGCCGATTATTTATCGGCCCAGACCCCAGGAATGATTCCGAGCGGCGGCGCACAGGAACCATCGAAGGCGGACATCACTTTGCGCATTGCTCCCGTGACCGTCGAGCTGGCCCCCAACCGCATCATCAGCACGATAGGCTACAACGGCTGCTCTCCCGGCCCTCTTTTGCGGATGCGCGAAGGAGTGTCGGTGATGGTTGATGTTGTGAATGACACCGATACGCCGGAGTATGTGCATTGGCATGGTCTCCACATTCCCTGCGACGTAGACGGCGCAGAGGAGGTAGAGACACCAGCAGTGCCGCCTCGCGGCCGCCGCCGATACCAAATCACACCGCGGCCGGCAGGCACGCGCTGGTATCACAGCCACGCAATGGCCATGGACGATCTGCACAAAGGCAGCTATACAGGCCAGTTCGGCTTCCTGCTCATCGAAGCTGGCCGCGATCCGGGCCACTACGACCAGGAGGTCTTCCTGGCGGTCCGGGACTGGGAGCCGTTTTTCACCTCAGACCAGATGGAGGATGAAGACGAAGATCAAAGCGGACCACAGCCGGAACGGCCAGCCGTGCTCGACACGCGGCCCAATGGCTTGGAAGTAGGCTCCCAAATGTATTCCATCAACGATAAGGCCCTGGGTTTCGGCGAGCCCATTCGAGTGAAGCAAGGAGACCGCGTCCTGTTCCATCTCCTGAATGCGAGCGCTATTGAAGACCGCAGCCTTGCGCTACCTGAGCATACCTTTCACGTGATCGCGCTCGACGGTAATGCCGTGCCGTCGCCGCAATCGGTCCAGGTATTGCTGCTTGGTCCCGGCGAGCGCGCCGATGCGTACGTTGAGATGAATCAACCTGGCGTGTGGATCCTGGGAGCGCCGGAGGATGATATCCGCAACGGAGGGCTCGGCATTGTCGTGGAATATGAGAATCAGCATCGGCAGCCACAATGGATTCCACTCCGGAAGACATCCTGGGACTATACGATCTTTGGCACAAGCGCAGCGCCAACGGCAGTGATACCCGATCCTGACCACACCATCGACATGATCTTCACGAAGATTCCTAGCGGAGCAGGCAAGTTTAACGCGTGGCAGGTCAACGGAAAACAATATCCGCATGAGCGGGAATTCATATTGAAGCAGGGCACCCGATACCGGTTGAACTTTCGCAATCGAACGGACGATGCGCATCCGTTGCACCTGCATCGCCATTCCTTTGAACTGGTCGACTACAACGGCAAGAAGACGTCAGGCATTGTTAAAGACACTGTAATTGTGCCTTTTTACGGCCGCACGACCGTTGATCTCACCGCTGACCAGCCTGGCTTGAGCCTCTTTCATTGCCATATCCAGCAGCACATGGATTACGGCTTCAAAGCGCTATTCCGATGTTCCTGACGCACGGGCCGTGGCCGTCCGAGTCGTGCATCGGAAGACTGTGTCACGGGGAATGAAAAAGGACACGGAAGCGCAAGGGAAGCGGAGACTAATTGAGTGGCCGCCGGAGGCGACCGAAAGTGCAGCAACGCCACGCCAGTTGAGATGTGTCATGTGCTAGCGCCGCGGATCTCGAAGGATGACAAGCGGGCGCAAGCCGCAGCCGGAACAACGGCCAGGCATTTGATGATTGCGCGTGACTCGCGGAAGGATGCGGGCCATGCGAACCTCCGCAATGACTTTGTGTAGCCAGAGGCGGTTGACCTCGTTGTATTCGACACGACGCACGTGTTCGCCCGAATAGATCACACTTTATAAAAGGGCGCCCCTTTCGGAGTAAGTTTTGAGTGCTAACTCAACCCCTCCAGAAAGGAACACCCTTTATGACGATGACTAAATATATCGGCATGGACGTGCACAAGGAAAGCATTTCGGTCGCAGTGATGAATGCTGCCGGAAAAATCGTGATGGAATGTGTCATCGAGACCAAGGCGAGCATGATTCTGCAATTCATCGACGGGCTGCGTGGAGATGTGCGCGTCACCTTTGAAGAAGGAACCTGGGCGGCCTGGTTGTACGACTTGCTGAAGCCGCGCGTCAGCGAAGTCGTAGTGTGTAATCCGCGCAAGAATGCCCTGCTGAAAGACGGCAGTAAGAGTGATCGTATCGATGCACGCAAGCTGGCGGAGCTATTGCGTGGCAACCATCTCAAGCCGGTCTATCACGGAGAGCACGGCCTGCGAACGTTGAAAGAGCTGGCGCGCAGTTATCTGACCGTCAACAAGGATGTCACGCGAGTGATGAATCGTCTCAAGGCGTTGTATCGCAGCTGGGGCATTGTGTGTGCCGGCACGAAAGTATATGCGCTGCGTCACCGTCCGGAATGGCTCGGCAAGATCAGCGAGGCCGGCGTCCGGCGGCGCGCCGAACACACCTACCAGCAGTTGGATGTCTTACGTCTGTTGCGCCAAGAGATACGACGGGATCTGTTGCTGGAAGGCAAGAAGCACCAGGCGTGGAGACTGCTGCGCCTGATTCCCGGGATCGGCCCGATCCGGGCGGCTCTGTTGCTCGCGCTGATCCAGACGCCGCACCGGTTCCGCACCAAACGACAACTGTGGACCTATAGCGGTCTGGGATTGGAAACGCATGACAGCGCGCAATACCGCCTGGTCGAAGGACAACTAAAACGCTCGAAGAAATCGGTAACGCTTCGTGGCCTCAATCAGGACTACAACCACGACCTCAAAGATATTTTTAAGGGTGCAGCCACCAGAGTCAGCTGCAGTCATGGACCGCTGCACGATTTCTATGAGAATTTGCTCGCTCAGGGGAGGAAACCCGCGATGGCGCGCCTGACCCTGGCGAGGAAGATTGCCGCGATCACGTTGATCGTCTGGAAGAAGGAGGTAAGTTTCGACGCCGACTATTTGAAATCACAAGCAGCGTGAGCGCCTCTGGCCGAAATTCCGTTCCCTCCCTGGGAGACCAATTCCCGGGCGGTGGCTGTCGGGTTTCTGAGACGCTCGATTTCGAGGAGAAGTATCCAACGGACTAGTCAGGCCCGTGCTCAGCACGCGAGTCTCCGAAATCACCCTATACCTCCTCGGACAATCGAATAAAGCCATAGGCCACGAGTCTCCAATAGGACCATGCGTTGCCACTCCTCCAGTGGACAACTGTCAGGCTTGTTGTTTCAGAAACGATGGGCGTCGTCACCACAGCGAAATGAAACCACAGGGGAGAGCACGCGTATCTCCGCTTACCACGCGGAGACCAAACAAGACGCACGGTCTGAGGAAGACCACTGGCGGAGTAGGAGTGCACGCTCAATCAGTGGGGCTGAATGCAATGACAACAATGGCTCGGCATCGGGCCAATGGGGGAGCTTTTTCTCTTGACATTCCCTTTTATAGGACAAGTCCGTAGGGCACTCGCATTTGCATCTGATCCTCGACGAGGGCGCAATACGCGAGCAGGTTATAGATGCGCTCCGCGCTCATTCCCGAAAGCGGTCTTCAAGCCCTGACGCCGGTCGTCGCTGAAGGCAAACTCAGTCTCGGAACATGGCAGCAGATTTTCCACCTTAACTGCGATGTACGCCCTCGCGAGCCCGTGGTTGCAGTCGCCGCGATGTGCTGAAAACGCTTAATTGGGACTAGAATGAGAGTCCCGTATGGTGAAGCGCGCACCACCCAAAAAGCGGCCGCGCAAGGCGAGGCCAGGGACGAAAGGCCTCGGGCCAGCAGAATGTCGCTTGGGTGAGCCTTCAGGAGCCGCAGCTGAGGTCGCTGGAGCAATCGAGAAAGCCGGCGGATACGTAGTGGGTTCGTACAAGGAGCCGCTAGGCGGCCATCCCGTTCTCATTTCGATTTTGCCGATCGATGCCGTCGAGCCAACTCCTTTTCAGCGCGACTTGTCCGATGCCCATCACAAACGGCTGGCTGACGTCATCAATAAGACTGGACGATTTCTCGACCCAATCATTGTGGTAATGGCGCCGCGGGACGGCTTTTGGACTCCCAACGGCCGCCATCGGCTCGAAGCCATGCGTCGCCTGGGAGCGAAATCGATTGCCGCTCTTGTGGTTGTAGATCGCGAAGTGGCGTGGCAGATCCTCGCCCTCAATACCGAAAAAGCGCACAACCTGAAAGAGCGTGCACTGGAAGTCATCCGTATTTACCGCGGTCTATTGGATGAAGACGCATCACGGAAGGAGTCCCAGTTTTCTTTCTATCTGGACGAAGCCGCCCTGGTCACGCTCGGGGTCTGCTACGAACGTGTACCTCGCTTCGGTGGAGGCGTGTACCACCCGATATTACGCCGGCTGGAAACTTTCACGGATGAGCCA
>DATAQX010000591.1:0-9652 GCA_036264455.1 Silvibacterium sp.
GGCTCGCGGCCCGGCTCCTGCGTAAAGCTGATGACATTGGCATTTTGCGAAGCAGGGAAGTTGATCGTTACCGGCTGCTGCGGCAACTGCAGCCCGGCCGCATTCACGCGCGCACCCGGCGCCACCACGATTTCGTCCACCACCGGCGCAATATTCACCGGCAGGTAATTGATTCCTACCGACGCAATATCCGCCCCCCCATGCAGCTCCGCCTTCCACTGCACAAAGCGCGCAGAATCCAGGCCGAGTGGCCCCACATTTGGTGTCACATTCTTCCAGTCGCTCCACGCGCGCTCCGGATTATCGACATTCCCCGTGCGCGCAAGAAAATTGAAGCTGCGCGCATTCTGGCCCGCGCCTGTATCCACTTCTGCCCGGCCCCATTGCGAAAAAACCCCGGCATCGAAGACGTCGCTTACATAGGTCCCTGACGCCGCTGTGCCATGACTCAGCAGATAAACTTTACCCGTGTTGGCCGTGCTCACAAAAACGCCATGCTGCGAATCTGCAAAGCCTGTCGCCTGCGAGTCCTCGAGATGCGCGACGTCCGCGTACTCGCCGCCTTCCTTTATGCGATACACGCGCCCTCGATTGCCGGTGGCCGCCAGCAAACCCTCCGATGTCCAGTGCAGGGCATACACAATGTCATCGTGCCCGGACCAAAGCTTGCGTGGCGCCCCGCTCTGTGCAATCTCGTATATCTCTGACCCATCCGGTATCAGCGTGTTTCCGTTGAACGCCTGCACCGAGCCCGGTTGCACAATCGTGATCGTCGCTGTTACAGATGTATTTCCGGTCACCGGCAGCGGTGGTAGATTGTTGCGGCCCTTCTCGCCCACTGCCGAAGCATAGATGGCTCCGTTCGACCCAACCGCAACCGCCGTAATCTCCCGCTTCGGCGCGTCGAAGATCACATAACCCTTACCGGTTTTATCGATCCTGTAAACCAGCCCCGTCCCATCCGAGCCTGCAATCAGGTTTCCAGCAGCATCGAAGGCCAGTGCGCGAATATGCTGCTCGTCGCTCTTGAAAAACAGCTCCGGCTTTTGCCCATTCGCGATCCTGTAAATCCCACCCGGACCACCCGTGGCGATATACAGGCGTCCCTCGGCGTCGAAGGCCATATCCCAGACATACTTCGGCTTTTCCGTTGTCGTTGCCGGATCGAAAACCAACGTGGCATTCTCTTCCGTCCGGTCCGCGGCCTGTGCATCGAGCTTGTAAACCTTCCCTGAAGGCAGCGTCGCCGCATAAACCGCGCCATCCGGCCCCACGCGCACCACCTGCACACTCAGGTCTTTTGCGGAGAAGAGTTTCGTCGACTTGCCATCCGGAGTAATCCGCAACACCGTTGCCGGCGTACCCGTCGCAAGATAGGCATTCCCTTCACGATCCGCAGCCACCGACCACACATACGTCGATGGTGTCGTGAAGACGGCGCGGCTCTCCGGCCCTGCGATCAAATGGCCGTCGCTCGTAATCGCGACCCCATCGGGCTTACCCTTTTCCAATTCTTCAAATTTGGATTGGGACCACAGGCGCGTGCCCTGTGAGAGCGCCAGCGTGGAAGGAAAAAACATCAGGGAGAGACTGAAAAGAGAAACAGCAAAACGACGCATCATGCTGAAAATGAGTCTACTAGAAACCGTCGAAGCACCGGACAACCAGTGTTTGAGAAAAATGTCCGGATCGCTCGCTTTCAAACGTTATCTTGGTAACAGGCGAAAAGACCGCCTGGCACAACGAATGGAGGTTTTCCCGTGAATACTTCATATGCCGATACATTCCTTCCCCCCATTGAAAAACCCCGCAGCCCGATCATGAAGCTGGTCTATTCCATGACGCGCCGGCAATTTGGCAAAGTCCTTACACCACTGAAGGTCTTCACCGCGCGTCTGCCGCTTGCCTTTGGCCTCTTTTACGGAAAGATCGGCAAGCTGGACAAGAAGCTGCTTTTGCCGGGAGAGACAGTATTCCTTATCCGCCAGCAGGTGGCGCGGATCAACATTTGCCTGTTTTGCATCGACATAGCCCGTTCCTTCGCCATCAAAGCGTCAATGAATCAGGCCAAATTCGATGCTCTGGATCAATACAGCTCCAGCCCGCTCTTTACCGACGCGGAACGCGCGGCTTTGGATTATGTAACCGAGCTGACAAGAGACAAAAAGGTCAATCCAGAAACCTTTCACCGGCTGGCCGGTTTTTATTCTCAACGCGCGATATGCGAGATCGTCTGGCTCGTTGCCAGCGAACATCTTTACAACATGACCAACATCGGCCTGAACATCCATTCCGACATGCTTTGTGACATCAGCGCGCGTCCTGCAGCTGCATTCGCGGAGGAAAAACGAGCCTGACTGAAAAGACGGCTAGCTATTTGAGGCCAGCCGTCCGCCCTTCTTCACTACGATGTACCGATGCTCACGCGGCTTGAACACCTGGTTGAGATAGGTGCCCTTTGACTCAGCTGCCATGAACTCGGCGTACTCCGCGGCGGATACTTCGAAGTACCGGTAAACATCCCCGCTGTCGCGAAACTCAATCTCCAGCTCGCATTTGCGCGGATCGTAGCCGATGGAAGCAATGCTCGTCGAATCCACCTTCACCCGCCTCATCGCATCAGACTACAGCCCCAGCGCCAGACCGGTTCTAATCCCTAATCCCTGTTCACTAATCCCTGTTCCCTAATTACTCAACACAGCCCTGTACCGCACCTGGCTCTTCTTCACCCGCTTCAATGCCTGGTTGGCGTCGGCCATCTTGAAGCGCTCCACCTTCGACTTCACGCCGTGGCGAGCCGCAACATCCAGCATCTCTGCAATGCGCGACGGGCTGCCGATATTCGATCCACACGTCCCACGCACGGCCGCGATCAGGGGAAATGCCGGCAGAGATACCGGTTTAGGCGGCATGCCCAAAAAACATAGCGTCCCGTGCGGCCGCAGCGTATTTACATATCCCGCCCAGTCCTGGTCTGCATTGACCGTTGACAGGATCAGGTCGAAGCTGCCCGCCAGCCCATTTACAGCCTTCGATTCGCGCGCGTTAACGAAGTGGTGCGCTCCCAGTTCCAGCGCCTCCTTTTCCTTAGCCGCTGAGCTTGAAAACGCCGTTACCTCCGCCCCAAAAACGTGAGCGAACTGCAGCGCCAGGTGGCCCAGTCCTCCAATGCCGATTACGCCCACGCGCGACGATGGATTGATGCTCAGCATCCGCATGGGCGAGTAGACCGTAATCCCGGCGCACAGCAGGGGAGCCGTTTGCTCGCTATCGAGCGCAGCGGGAATCTTCACCGCGAATCTTGCATTCACACGCACAGCGTCGGCGTATCCGCCATGCCGATGCACGCAGGTTGGCTGCGCCTGCGCGCAAAGATTTTCTTCGCCTTTACGGCACCATTCGCATTGTCCGCAGGAGTTCGCCTGCCAGCCAACACCCACGCGATCGCCCACCGCAAAACCCTGCACGGCTGATCCGATGGCGGCAATCATGCCCACGATCTCGTGGCCTGGAATAAACGGGTACTGGCTCAATCCCCAGTCGTTGTCGATCAGGTTGGCGTCAGAATGGCACACGCCGCAGTGCGTCACATTCACCTCAACATCGCCGGACTGCAGCTCGCCTGGATCGTACTTGAATGGCAGTAGTTCTGCCCCGGCCGCATGCACAGCGTAACCCTTGATGAATGCCATGGTGATTTCGAAACCTGTCTTTGTTTTCTTGCCTGATCCGCTCCCGAGTCGCGCGTGAAAATCGTGCCCGAAAATCGAATCCGGATGAACTAGGGGAGTTTACTACCGTCTCGAGCTATTCTACCCGCAGTGTGACTACCTGCTGCCCACTCAGCACCGCATCCAGTGCAACTGACCCCAGCGGTACTGCTGACTCACCGCTTAGCGTCATCCCGCGATTGTCACGAACCGGTTCCAGCACATTTGCCATCGAGAGCGGCAGAGTCGTCAGCGTGCGCCCGTCGATGGCGGCCTGAGCATCCGGAGAGAGCAGCGTTACATAAAGCCGGTCATTCGCATGCAGATTGTTCAGTTGCGCAATCGTCGCGTTCACATCCAGCGTCGATCCGCCCAGCTGCGAAGGCTGCATCAACCGGTCCAGCGTTCCACCATCGCTCACCAGCAGGCGCACCGGACCGTCCGGCAGCGTTGCCGGCAGCGTCACCGGAATGCGAATATTTTTCATCTCGCCGCGCCACGGACGAACTGTCGTCTCAATCGAAATCGTGTCTCCGGCATGAACTGTTGTCGCACCTGCGCGTGCGCTCTCAATCTGCACCGTGCGCCTGCCCGGAATTGCATCTACTTCCACATCGACGCTCTCGATGGGTGTCCGTCGCGCCGCATTGGCATACAACCGGTTGAAGTGCTCGCCCAGCGCCAGCGCTGCGACCAGGTTTGCCGGGGCAAAATCCGTCGGAGCGATCAGGTTCTCAAACTTGACCGCCGGATATCCCCCCAGTTTTACCGTGCCCCGCACCCGGTATGTCGTCTCAGCACTGTAGCCGTTCGTCTGGATCAGGCTCTGAAATAACGAAACCATCACCGCCGCCGGAGTAATCTGTTCCTGGTCGATTACCTCCAGATGAAGCGTCCGCGGTTTCTCCTGTGCCCCATCCTGGGCCAGGTGCATCGTCAGCGGAATCATCCGCGCAGGCTTGCCAAACTGTCCCCGGATGGCAGTCTCGCGATCCTCCGTAAACGAGCCCACTGTCTCCGTCGTGTTGATGATCTTGAATGCGTTGTAAGGCGATGGCAGCGTTGCCACCACTTCCGCCTTGGTCATAGGTATCGACACAGGCCCAAACTGCGTGATCGGATGCCCACAGGCCAGCAGTTGCTTTGGGTCTACATACGTAACCGTGCAGGTCGCCGCAATCTCCAGATCCCCACGCACCAGCACCGCACTTATCGCCGACCCCGGAATAATCGGCTCCGGCTGTGCTTCACCGCTGGCCGATCCGCCAATCCCAGCCACCGGCGTCAGCCCCAGCCCCGGAGCATGTTCCTTCCAGAACGCCAGTGCCTCTGGACCGAACCCACTGAATACCAGCGGCGCATCGATCGGCCGAATCTCAGAACCATCCTGCACCGATCTCTGACCCTTATCTAATCCCTGATCCCTGCTCCCTGATCCCTGCCTGGATCCCTGCCCTGGGCCCTGAGCACTAAGTTCTGTGCTCTGAGGCTCATCCCGGACCTCCAGCATCTCCCCAATCGGAGTAATCCCCGCAATCGGCTCTTTGCTGAACTCGCCGATGCGATAGGCCAGCGCCCCCAGCAGCTTGCCGTCAATATAGACAGGGCTGCCGCTCATGCCCGCAACTACGCCTGAGTATTCCGGTTTCGTCCCATGCAGCCGCGCCAGAATCATGTCCTGATGCGGGCCGATCGCATTGTGCAGCACGCCCAGAATCTCCACATCCATCGCTTCCGGTTGAGTTCCCTCAAATACTGTGTATGCTGTGCCATGCAGGCCGCGATGCACCTGGCTGAGAGGGAAAAAGCTGGCAGACGGGGGCGGAACAGCCACAGTGGCTGTCACATCCAGCACACTTTGGCCTCTCGCATCCCTGCCCGGCAGAAAAGCGGCGTACAGGAGCATGAAAAGAAGAGCTCCTCCGCTTATGTCCTTTCGATGGTATTGCACGTCTCTTAGAGTATCCGCTCGCACACACTTGCCGCAAAGGGTGCCGCGGTCTCACAATTGAGGAAGCTATGAAGAGTATTTCCGCAGCAGCCCTCGGTATCGTTCTGCTGATAACCCAGGCCCCCGTGTCGATTCTAGCCCAACAGAGCACAACTCCGTCATCGGGCTCGCAACAGCAGCCCGGCGCGCAGCAGTCCCAGCCGCAGGACCAGGCCTCTCCGGAGGCCGGAGGGCCCGGCGGCGATAACGGCTCCATTGCCATCCCAAAAAAGAAAGAGAAGGATGAGCCCGCTCCGCCACCGCCGCCCGAGCCCAAAGTCAAGAACCCTCCCGGCCTGCAGAACTTTTCCCTCCACGTTGACGTTCCGGTGGTCACCGTGGATGTAGGGGTTCTTCTCGAGAAGACCCATCAGTTCGTTCCAAACCTAAAGCAGGAAAATTTCCGCGTCTTTGAGGATGGCAAGCCGCAGGAGATCGCCAGCTTCCAGCAGATTAAAGCGCCGATTACTGCCGTCCTGCTCGTCGAGTTCGCCGCCACCAGTTACTACTTCGTCTATGACATGCGCAACGCTGCCTACACTTTCGCAGAGCAGCTGCGCCCCGACGACTACATCGCCGTCATGACCTACGACATGCACACCAATATCCTTACCGATTTCACCCAGGACAAGCGTGTCGTGATGAACGCTCTCAACGAGCTCACCATCCCCACCTGGCGTGAAACCAATATGTTCGACGCGCTCTACCAGACGCTCGACCGCCTCACCCGCATCGACGGCCGCAAGTATGTCGTCCTCATCGGCTCCGGTCGCGACACCTTGTCGAAGATCAACCTCGATAAGATTCTTGCCAAGATCAAGGCCACACCCAACGTCACCATCTTCACCATTTCAACCGGCGGCTACGTCCGCGCCATGACCGAGGGCCGCGGAGGCATGGGAGGTCAGATCCGCGATATGAATTACCTCCAGGCCGATAACGAGATGAATACCTTTGCCCGTATGACCGGAGGCATGGCCTTTTTCCCGCGCTTCCAGGGCGAGCTACCGGATGACTTCGGTGCCATCAACGAATCCATCCGCAATCAATACGTCCTTACCTACACGCCAACCAACACCAAGCAGGACGGGACCTATCGCAAACTCGAGGTGAAGCTGGTCGACAATGAAGGCCATCCCCTCCGTATGCAGGACGAGAAGCACAAGGCGCTCAAGTACGACATCATCGCCCGCGACGGCTACAAAGCCAAACAACAAGTCGAGTAGGACGGGAAATCCGGGTGAGAGGTAAAGCGTCCGATACCGCCGGAACGATAAACCTCTCGCTCTCTACCGCCACTCAGGCCGACGCGGACCCTGGTCCTCGGCCGCGACTGAGCGAGGTGTGCTTTTCGCCATGAGAGCGTATTCATCGCCAGGCACTTCCCATGAATTCTTTATCCGTGTCCGGAAGGATATCCGTCCTTTATCCCGCCTGAAGAAGCGGTGCACCGCTCCGGAGTCCAGGGTCTTATATGAGCGCTCGCTATAAGTTCTCGATCCTGTTGCTTCTCGTCGGACTTTTTGTAGGCCCTGCATTTTCGCAAGAGCCCACTTCGAAAGCCCATTTCGTTGGCTCAGAAAAGTGCGCAAAATGTCACGCTGAACTCTATCAGGGCTGGAAGCAAACCCGCATGGCAAACGTCGTGCGCGATCCAAAGCTCCATCCCGAAGCAGTTCTCGGCGACTTCACCCATCCCGACCCAAATCGGACTTTCGATCTGAGCCAGGTTGCCTTCGTTTATGGGAGCCGCTGGAAGCAGCGCTATTTCGCAAAGCGCGGGGATGACTATTACCCATTGCCGGCCCAGTGGGACATCAAGAACGGTAAATGGCTGCCATATCACGTGGCAGACGGAACAGATTGGTGGGTGCCTTTCTATCCTAAGAGCAATGAAGAACGCCCCACAGGCCCAACTTGCGATGGTTGCCACTCGGTAAACTATAACCTTGAAACGAAGCAGGTAACCGAATGGAACGTCGGATGTGAAAAATGTCACGGTCCGGGAAGTGAGCATGCAGCACATCCCACAGCGACGAACATCGTCAATCCCCGAAAACTCGACTACGTGCGGGGAAACGACACCTGCATGCAGTGCCACAGCCAGGGACGCCCCCTGCAGATTCCCACAAATGGGAAATATGTCGATTGGCCGGTTGGCTTTCTGCCCGGCATGCGACTCTCAGAGGTCTGGAACCTGGAAGAATCCCGCCTCGGGACCAAAGATTTCTATTTTTGGCAGGATGGCACAGCGCACAAAAATCGCATGCAGGGGAATGACTTCGTTCAAAGCGTCATGTACCACCGCGAAATCCGGTGCTTCGACTGCCATCAGGTGCACAGCAACAAAAATCCCTCAAATCTCATCGCGCAGGGAAACCATCTCTGTCTCGGCTGCCACACCAAAGACAATCCATCCGGACTTCACGGAACAGTGAGCGAACACACGCATCACGGCGAGACGAGCGCGGGAAGCCAGTGCACTGCCTGCCACATGCCAAAGATTGAGCAGACCGTTGCGAATACCTTCGTAAGCAGTCACACCTTCCGATTCATCTCACCGAAAGAAACAGAGCAGTATGGCATCCCCAACCCATGCACCTCCTGTCACACGGACAAGTCAAATGACTGGGCTCTTTCGGAACTCAAGCAGTGGTCGACAGTGTCACCCTGGCGTGTCGGGCAATAGGCAAACATTCGGCTCATCAGCCGCAGCGGTCGCACCTCACTTGAGAAACCGTGTAGTGAATGCCGAGTTCACCTCGATCGGCTTTTTCAAAACATGCAAATCGAGCAGCTGAGCATACATGCTCTGCCATCGCGATGCATCAAACTGCCCTACGAGCGCTCCGCTTCCCTCGTCGCCTGTGATGAAGCTGCCTTTCTTAAGCGCGGCGTAACTGTACTGCATCCAGTCCGGACTGAGTGCCGGATTCAGTTTGAGCATCATGGCATTGGCCGCTGCCGGATCAGTCATGTAGTCCCGCCATCCGCGAACGCTGGCCCGCACGAACTTCGCCACAATGTCGGGATGTTCGTTAAGGAAATCCGTGGACGTGTAAAACACCCGGTATGGATCATAACCGGCATCGCTGTTCATCAGCATCCGGGTGGGAACGCCCGCCCTCTGCGCGAAATATGGCTCGGAGGTGATAAACCCCTGCTGGATGTAGTTCGGGTCCTGCAGGAAATTGGCTACGCTGTAGGTCGCTGGAATTTCACGGACATGATCCAGATGGAACTTGTTGACCAGGAACTCCCACCATGTGGAGCCCGGTTTCACCGCAACCGTGCGCCCATTCAGATCTGTCCAGGTGTGTACAGGCGAATCGGCCCGTACCAGTATCCCCTGAGGATCATGCTGCATGGTCGCGCCCACCGCAACGATCGGTTGATTCGAGTTAGCAATCGACTCCAGAACATGATCGGAGGTGTTCATCCCGAACTGAACAGCCCCGCTCGCAACCAAGGGCTCACTGGAGATATATGGACCGCCGGGCAGGATCTGCACGTCCAGTCCCTCGTCCTTGTAGAACCCCTTGACGACGGCATCGTAAAATCCGCCGTGCTCCGGCTGGGGATACCAGTCCGTCTGCAGTTTCACGGCTGTGAGCCCATGGGGGTTCTGTGCGGACCGGCAGCCACTGCCGCTTAGCAGTTGTATGGTCAGCAACGCGATAGCGGCGAGAGAATGTGCAGGTTTCATGCCACAGCCTAGCATCCATTTGCTCAGCAGAAAACTATCTTTAGCCTTGCCTGCGCGCATGCTTTTCGAGCGCCGCGCTCAACGCGAGTAGTTCGGCATCGCCACCCAGCTTGCCTACCAGTTGTGGGCCGCCACGACGGCTCGGCAGCGTGACGGCCGGCCACCCGAGCAGGCTCACCGGAGTCGTATACCGGAGAATTCTTAGCCGCGTTCCGGACTGGTCTTCACCGGCACGCAGCTCCGCCG
>DATAQX010000526.1:0-6242 GCA_036264455.1 Silvibacterium sp.
TTCAATTCGTCTGTCTTTAGATAAACGCGGATGCGTTCTCATCCATTCAGGCGCAGTTTCACGCGCCGCTCCTGAAGCTGTGCCTGTGATCGCTCCAATTCTTCTGCGATCAGCTTTTCATCCGGCAACACAGTCCGATACTCCGCCGCGAGGACTTTGTTGGGAAGATTATCGAGCGCGTAATGGGCTTCTGCGACACCCTTTTCCGTGCAGAGAATAAGACCCACCGGAGGGTTTTCTTCGGCTTTCATCCAGTGCTTCCGAGCATAGTTGAGGTACAGGTGCATCTGGCCCGCGTCAGCGTAGCCGAACTTGCCGACTTTCAGATCAATGATGAGCAAACACCGCAAACGCCTATGGAAGAAAATGAGATCAATCCTGAACCATGTGTCGTCCAGACGCAAACGGCGCTGGCGACCGAGAAAGGCGAAGTCATCGCCAAGTTCCAGGAGGAAGTCCGCGAGATGTTGGATGAGAGCTTCTTCGAGTTCTGATTCCGAGTATTCGTCCTTGAGGTTGAGAAATTCGAGGACGAATGGATCTTTGATGGCCTCTTCAGGCGTAATCGCGTCGCTTGGCTCCGGTGCCTCTGCTTTTTCGAGCATCGCGGCCTTGTTCCGTGAGAGCGCGATGCGTTCGTAGAATTGACTTCCTATTTGGTGAGTTTTCGGCAAGTGTGCGTGACGCCATCTGAGCCACATTGCTAAGTTCGATCAGTGGTCGAGGTCGGCTGATATTGAACAGCAAAAGCGCGTCACCCATCCCCGAACCGATCGTGCAACTTCAACGCCAGTTAGATGAGATTCGTAGCACCCGGTCCCATCGGACGAAGTTGCCGGAGACACTGTGGCAGGCTGCGGTGGAACTGGCCCGGCAGCACGGTGTGCATGCGGTAGCTCATCCACTGCGTCTGGACTATGTCGGACTGAAGAAGCGACTCGGCGGAGATCCTGATCTGCACAAGAAGGCAACCAAGCCGGCTTTCGTGGAACTGCTTACTACGCATGCAGCGACGCTGGAGGAGTGCGTGATCGAGTTCGAGTCCTCTGTTGGGAGCAAGATGCGTATTCAGTGGAAGGGCTCGGGTGCACCCGATTGGATAAGTCTGCTTCGTGCCTGGCGGGAAGCGGAACGATGATTCATATTACGGCGCAGATGCGTGTGCTGGTGGCGATAGAGTCGGTCGATGGAAGGAAAGGGATTGACTCATTAGTGCGGGTTTGCCAGGAGAAACTTTCTGAGGACCCAATCACTGGCTGTGTGTTTGTTTTCAGAAGCCGCAGTGGAACGTCGATACGTTTGCTCAGTTATGACGGTCAAGGATACTGGCTAGCGCAAAAGCGGCTTTCCAAAGGGCGATTCGGGTGGTGGCCGGAAGCGAGCTCACCGGCCAGGCAGTTGGAGGCTTACGAAGCCCAGTTGCTGATGGTGGCCGGGGATGTATCGCGAGTTCGTGCCGCACCGATGTGGCGTCGGGTAAACGTACTGAAGTAAGGATGGCAAGGATGCATCATTTACCCCTTGCGTTCCAAGAAAGACTCGTTCATGCTGCTGGGCAATGAGTGAGTTCAGGTATAGGGGACGGGAAATCCGCCAGGAAGACATCCTTTATATACGCACGCTGATCGAGCGGAACCCGAACGAAAGCCGGCGCAAGCTGTCGGTGCGGCTATGTGAAGCCTGGCAGTGGCGCCAGGCCAACGGCGCGCTGCGCGACATGGTGTGCCGCGGCATGCTGCTGATGTTGGAGCGGGCGGGCCAGATCGCGTTGCCGGCGGTGAGTTACGTGCGGCATAATCCGCTGGCCATGCGGGCCCGCCCGGAACCGGTGCTGATCGACACCACAGCCATCGAAGGTGCGTTGCGTAACTTGCAGCCGCTCGAGTTCGAGCAGGTGCGGCGCACCTCGCAAGAGCCGTTGTTCAACAGCTTGATGGAGCAGCATCACTATCTTGGCTACGAACAACCGGTGGGCGAGCACCTGAAATATCTGGTGTGGGCCGAAGGCCGGCCGATTGCCTGTCTGGCGTGGTCATCGGCTCCACGTCATCTCGCCAGTCGCGACCGCTACATCGGCTGGGCCGCCGAGGCGCGACGCAGTCATATCCGCTTTATCGCTTACAACACGCGCTTCCTGATCCTGCCGTGGGTACGAGTGGAGCACCTGGCGTCGCACATCCTGGGCCGCATGGCGGCGCGGATCTCCGCTGACTGGGAACAGATGTACGGGCATCCGATTTACTTCCTGGAAACGTTCGTGGATCCGGAACGATTCCGCGGGACGTGTTATCGCGCCGCCAACTGGGTGTGGTTGGGGCGGACAACAGGGCGAGGCAAGCAATCCAACAGCTACGTACCGAACCGGTCGATCAAAGAGGTTCTGGGATATCCGCTGACGAAGCGGTTTCGTGAGCTGCTCGGAGCAGTGGCATGAAGTTCGCCGGACGCCGTATCGATGTGGACCTGAACGAACTGGACCAGATGCTGGAGGGAGCGCGGCAAGCGCCGTTAAGCGAAACCGATTACGAGAAGATCAAGAGCGCGTTGCATGCGATGGCGGCGATGCTGGTGCAGTCGCGCAACACGGAGAAGACCTATGCAGTGGTGGGAAAACCCGAAGGCTCGAAGACCGGCGCCGGGATGCAGCCGGAGAACAACACCTCGTCGCCACCGGGACACGGTCGCAACGGAGCAGAAGCGTTTCGTGGTGCGCGGAAGGTGGAGATCGCGCACGAGAAGTTAACCCACGGGGACCGCTGCCCAGAATGCGGGAAAGGCAACGTGTACGGGCAGAAGGAGTCCAAGGTGCTGGTGCGAATTATCGGTCAAGCGCCACTGGCGGCAACCGTTTACTCGCTCGAGCGGCTGCGTTGCGGCGCCTGCGGGCAGGTGTTCACGGCGCAAGAACCGGAAGGAGTGGGCGAAGAAAAGTACGATGAAACGGCAGCGGCGATGATCGCCCAACTCAAGTACGGCAGCGGCACGCCGTTCTACCGGTTGGAGCAACTGGAGAAGCAACTGGGCATACCGTTACCGGCGGCTACGCAGTGGGAGATCGTCGAGCAGGCCGCGCAGCTGATCAAACCGGCACGCGATGAGCTGATCAGGCAAGCAGCGCAAGGTGCGGTGGTGCACAACGACGACACCAGCATGCGCGTACTTCGGCTGAAGCGCGATCCGTCCGATGAGCGCACGGGTGTATTTACTTCCGGGGTGGTGTCGATCAGGGAAGGGCGCCGGATCGCGCTCTTCTTCACCGGCCGTCAACACGCCGGCGAGAACCTTGCCGATGTGCTGAAGCGGCGGAACGCGGAGCTGCCGTCGCCGGTACAAATGTGCGACGCCTTGTCGCGCAATGTGCCGAGGCTGCCTGAAGGAACGGAAATCCTGTTGGCCAACTGTCTCGCGCATGGGCGCAGGCAGTTCGTGGAGGTGGCGGAGAACTTCCCCAACGAATGCCGCTATGTGCTGGAGATGCTCGGCCAGGTGTATGGCCACGATGCCGAGGCGCATGAGAGTGGCCTGACGCCGGAGGAGCGACTGCGACTTCATCAGGATCGCAGCGGACCGGTGATGGACCAATTGCGTGTCTGGCTGGAGACCCAGTTTGCTGAGCGCAGAACAGAGCCCAACTCCGGGCTGGGTCAGGCGATCGCATATCTGCTGCGGCACTGGTGGCCCTTGACGTTGTTCCTCAGGAAAGCCGGGGCCCCACTGGATAATAATGTCGTTGAAAGGGCCCTGAAGCGTTCGGTTTTGCATCGCAAGAATGCTCTGTTTTATCGCACCTTGAATGGAGCTCAGGTCGGCGATTTATACATGACGTTGATCCACACCTGCCAGTTGTGCGGCATCAACTCCTTCGATTACCTAATCGAGTTGCAACGCCACGCCCGGGAACTGGCCGCCCGTCCCGCGGAATGGATGCCGTGGAGCTATCGTGAGACGCTGGCGCGGACTGTGAATCTTCCCGATCTCGCTTAGAGTTATATGAATGGCCGGAAAGGATAGCTTTTAGCCATCCGTGGGGAACATCATGAAATGCCCATAAACAGGGGTTCCGCAAAGACCAAATCGCGAAAGGTTTTTGGCCAGGGAAGAAAACCCTCCTCCACGACCCGCGCCGGCCTGTACGCGCGTGTGTCTACTCATGACCAGCAAACCCTGCCGATGCAAAACCGCGCCATGCGCGAATATGCTGCGCGGCGTGGCTGGGATATCGCGGTGCAAGTGAAAGAGGTCGGCTCCGGTGCGTCCCAGCGGCAGATGCGGGAGAAACTGATGGAAGCGGCGCGGCGACGGGAGATCGACGTGGTGCTGGTATGGCGGCTGGATCGCTGGGGAAGATCGGTCACCGATCTGCTCGCAACTCTGCAGGAACTCGAACATCTCGACGTCGGCTTCGTATCGCTGACCGAGGCGCTGGATCTGACCACACCCGCAGGAAGGGCGATGGCGACGCTGCTCGCCGTGTTCGCGGAGTTCGAGCGCGAGATCCTGCGCGAACGAGTCCGTGCCGGCCTGGCCCATGCCCGGCAGAACGGCAAACGTCTCGGCCGACCCATCACGGCCGCCCTGCACGCCGGTCAGGTTCGCAAACTGCATCGCTCGGGCATCAGCAAATCCGAGATCGCCCGCCGTCTCAACATCGGCCGCACTTCGGTGCGCCGCATCCTGAATAGGAGAACCCAAGCATGAATAGCGCTCCGACAGAGTTCCACAAAATCTGGATCGAACAATGCGCCGCCACCGAAGAGATCCGCAACAACTTCGGCGTGCAGAGCGCACTGGATTATCTGATCGGCGAAAAGCTCTTTTCCTTCCTGCACGCGGCCGAGCGCGATCCCCTGTTCGCGGCAGAGGTGCCGGTCTTCATCTGCGAAATCCGGCGCCTATTTACGGACAAAGAGGTCCGCGGCTATCTCGATCGCCTGGAACATACGAAATATCTCGCTTCTCAGGAGCTGGACCCGGAGCCTGAATCTGAGGAGGACCTTGATGAAGAGCAGTTCGGGCTGGAAAACCCCGTGATGGGCGCACAGGAACTGCTCCGGTTCTCCCGTGTCCGTGAACTGCTTGAGGCGTAAACCATGACAAAGCCAAAACGTGATCCTACCCGGGAGAACCGCATCCATGAGCAAATCATCGTGGATGCTAATGGGCCCGAAGAGCAGGCCATGGGCTGGTACTACTATCTTGAAGATAAAATCCTGTTCCCGTTTCAGGCACAGTGCATCGCTTCAAAGCCGACTTCGCCGCTTCGCAAAGGAGAGCTTGTCGAAGTCCGACGTCTAGCATCCGAAGACACATGCAACAGTGACATGCTCGTGATGATCCGCTGGCAGGGCCGGAACATGGCCGTCCCGCTGTCACAGTTGAAGGCCGCCGGTGTGGATGAATCAACGAGACAAGCTATCGAAGACTGGCACTACTGGTTCGCCCAAGGGTACTGCTTCTGAACTACGCACGGCTGCCGAAAACTCACCGTACACCGACATTGACGACCTTGGAGCTGAAGGGCGCGTACTGATCCGAGATGTGGGTATAGAAGAGCTTGCCGGGTTCGGCTCCATACTTGGGATTGATGTGGCCGGTGCTCTCGGCCTTGCCACCGGCCTTGAACCGCTGCCCGTCTGATGACGACGTGGTTCCATCGCCCAGTTCTCAAGAAAGGGATGGCGGAATTGAGCGTTGACGAGCTCGGCAAGAGCCGTCGCATGGGTCTCATCGCGGATGTGCCAAGCCTGTAGCCACGATAGCTTGGCGTAGCTGGTTCCAGGGCACGATTCCGTCAAACGTGGTTCGCTGCGCTCACCCCCGTTGCTTTCCCCATTTCGCGTTTACTGCATTTCATCGTCCTCGACGGTGCCCTCTAATTCAGCTTGAGAGTCCGTCCATTCTGCGAGCTTTCGTTGAAGTTCGTCCTTGCTAGGAAGATAAAGCTGATATTCGCGAGCATGAATGTTTGCGTCTTTCGGGAGAGTGATCTCGACAAGAGTCCTGTTCTTTGCCTTGCAAAGGACGATACCAATCGTGGAGTTTTCGGCTTCGGTTTTCATGAAGCGATCGAAGTAGTTGACATACATCTGCATCTGACCGAGATCCTGATGGGTCAGCTTGCCGATCTTTAGGTCTATGAGGACGTAGCAACGAAGCAGCCGATTGTAAAGCACTAGATCCACAAAGAAGTGATCCTCGTCAAACGTAAACCGCTTCTGTCGTGCTTCAAAGAGGAAGCCTTT
>DATAQX010000533.1:0-4833 GCA_036264455.1 Silvibacterium sp.
AGCTTGTCGGTGGCAATGCTTTGGAAGGGCAGTTTCAGCACCGCGCTGATGCGGGCGTGGGTGTAGTGTGCCTGTTCGGAGGCGACGATTGTTTTCTCGGGAGAGAGCTGTCCGGCGACCCATAATGCTTCCAGGTTGGCAAAGGTGCCCCCGCTGGTAAGGTGGCCAAGATGCTCATCCCAGCCGAACATAGCGGCAATTTCTTGTACTGCTTCGGTTTCCATGGCGGAGCTGGCACGGCCGCCATCGAGGGCATGGTTGTTAGGGTTGAGCCAGGAAGCCATGGCATAGGCCGCACGCGCGACAGGGTGGGGTGGTTTGAGCATCTGCCCGGCGTATAGCGGATGAAAATAGGGGTAATTGTCACCCATGCGGCGGGCAGTTTCCTCAAGCACGACGGCCATGGCAGCCGTATCTTCCGAGAGCACTCCGCCCTCGAGTCCGGCCCGGGGCAAAGCTGCGAATTCAGTCTTCAGGCGGCCCAGCGCTTCAGTCAGAAGATCTACAGAGATGTCGGGGATGACGCCAGGCTTCATGAAACCAACAGAATACATGGTTCCCTGCCAGTGGCGGCAATTCGGCTGGTTGTCCTTATTTTAAGGATATTTTCCGGCTGTTTTTGCAAAGTCTGCTAGACTGGAGGTGCGTTAGAACCGAACCGGGTAATAGCAGTCCTGCCGTCCAGCAAGAATCTGCCAGTTTGGCTCCGATTCACTCAAGCGCAATTCAATCTAGGAATAAGCATCAAATGGAACAAGGTACTGTGAAATGGTTTAACGACGCCAAGGGCTTCGGCTTCATCTCCCGCCAGAATGGGGAAGATGTCTTTGTGCACTATTCGGCCATCAGTTCAAATGGCTTCAAGAGTCTGCAAGAGGGTCAAGCTGTCCAGTTCAACGTCGTTAAGGGGCCGAAGGGCTGGCAAGCATCGGATGTCCAGCCTCTTTAATTGACGCAGATAGTCTAAAAACGGTAGCAAAAAAAATAGATCGGCGAGGGCGGGCTCAGGCTCGTCCTTGTTGCATCTGCGTCGGGATCAAGTTCTAACGCTCACCAACTTCTCGAGCGCGTCGCAGGCCGTTGCGACGCCGTTCTCCTGCGCGATCACGCGAGCGACCTCAGCGGCGCGCACGGTGTAAGTGTTGTCTTCGAGCAAATCCCTGATTTTCTCCGCCGCAGCCTCGGCGCTATACTCCTTGCGCTGGATCACCTTCGCGACGCCAAGATGCCGCACTCGCCGTGCATTATCCGGCTGATCGTGACTGTAGGGCATCACAAGCATGGGCCGGCCGGCTTTGAGCGCCTGCGCTGTGGTCCCCACTCCACCCTGATGAATAATGGCCGCTGTCCGGGGAAAAATCTGTGAAAAAGGCGCATAGGGCGTGACGCAGATTTTGTTAGAAAGCGCACGGCTGGGTCGATTGTGCGGATCATTGCCGATGAGGAGAACCGCACGCTCACCCAGCAACTCGACAGCCTGCGCGCTCTCATCATAGAAATTGCCGGCAGCCATAACCGCGGCCGAGCCCAGCGTAAAGACCAGAGGCGGAGGACCGGCATCGAGGAATTCCTGAAGCTCCGGCGACAGTTGGGTTTTTCCGGCGTCGCCGTCATAGAATGCAAATCCCGTGACAAGGGTGCTGGACGGCCAATCTGGCTGCGGGTCGCCGAGCATCCGGGAAAATAACGCCAGCACCAGGCGTTCGGAGTGCTTAGCGTCGAAAATGGGATTTTTGCCGTGGCTCAAGCCGAGCTCGTGCCGCAGCGCATAGACCGGTTCAGGCCACTTGCTTGTGACCAGACGGGCGAAGCGCGGAACCAGATGGCTGATTCCGGGTACAAGGGATTGAACCTTCGACAGTGTGGGATAGGGGGGCAGCACTGGCGGGTCGTATCCCGAGAAGAAGGAGAGGGGCGCCAATACATAGGATGCCCACGCGATGCCGGTCTTCTCTGCAACGATGGGTCCGGCGTAGGCGAGCTCGCCGGTGACGAGCAAATCAGCGCCTCCATTGGAGGTGACTGCCTCGAGCAGATCATGGTAGCTGTCGCGAAGCGCGGGGAAGAGAAATTCGCGCAAGCCACGCTCAGTGCCCTTCTTGATGTCCCAGATCAATTCGACCATGGCCTTGTCGTTGGGGTCCTGATCCGGACGCACGGCGGCAAACTCGATGCCGAGAGGTTCGATTTTTTCGCGGAACATCGCCGGCACGGCCAGGACTGGCGTATGCCCGCGTCGTTTCAGCTCAAGAGCCAACGCGATCAGCGGATTAACATCACCGAAGGATCCGAAGGTGGAGAAGACAATGCGCATGCTTCAAAAGTTTGACTCAAACGCATGGAATCTGCGTTCAAGTTCCCATTGTTGCTGCGCTTTTTCACTTCCTGAGACAAGGTCGGCGCACTCTCCCGTTGGGGTATCCTGTCCCAGTTGCATGGCGCAGGCTGAGACCGGCCTGTCCAGCGTTTCGGGAGTCGATAGCTGCCATAGGCTCGCGCCCGGCAAAAAACTATGCTCGAGACTTGTCCGCACCATCTTTTTTAAATCCCGATAGCTCAGAGGATATGTAACCGATGCGCGCACATATTCATGCGTGAGATCGATGCGCGATACGCCTTCGTCGTCGGTCGAGAGCGCGACCGGGACACCATACCTGCGGTAAATCTCGAAGGGATGGTCTTCGCCCTTGACGTTGAGGATAACGTCATTGCTGGTCAGGTTGACCTCGACCATCACGTGCTTGGCAGCCATCTCCTTCAGCAGTTCATAGGGGCGATCCTCATACATCACATCTACGCCGTGGCCGATCCGTTCAGCTTCGCCCTGTTCTACCGCCAGGCGTATGTGGAAGGTTAGGCCATCGGGAGGCACCATGCCCGGCGCAAGCTCTCCAGCATGCAGGCTGATGTGTACCTGTGGATAGAAGCCATGCACCGCGTCGAGCATCTGCATCTGTATACGGTAATCGCGCATGGAGATATAACCGTCCTCGGGCTGCACAAAGTTCATGCCGACAAAACGGGGATCGGCGGCTGCGGCCTCGAAGCCCTGCACCACCTGAGCGAAGACCGTCTCCGGCGGCAGGCCGCGCAGAATCTGATAAATATAGCGAATCTTAATGTCGCAGGCCGACTGGGCGTCGGGCTGGCCGCAATGTTCGTGTTGCTTGCGGTCTTCCTCGGCACGGTCAAGAGCCGCGCTGATAGCCGCGATGTTGTCCTTGATCCCCGAGGACAGGAGCTTCTCGCGGTATTCGACGAAGTTCGGGTTGTAGCCGATCATGGCTGCCAGAGACGCCGCATTTTTAAAATCGGGCGTGTCCATCAGTTCGAGATATTGTTCATTCTGCGCCGCGGCCCGCGTAGCTACCTCGTCGAGCCATTCGCCCATGTGCCGTTTGTCGGTGCCGCCAAACTTGTCGAAGGTGGCGAAGAAGTGATCGTGGCCGGAATCGCCCGTCACGGGCACGAAAGTGCGCATGGAGAAGGCGTCAATCAGCTCGTCGTAGAGGTGCTGATTCTGCGATACAGTGCTCGCCGGGATTTCGCCCGTTTTGCATATCGGGACATTGTTCGTAAGACCGGTTGGTTTTGTGAAGGCAAGAGCCTTCGTATCGACACATAGATGATCTTCGCCCGCGGCACGAATCCAGGACTCGGCATAGACGGCGCCCGACAGGTGATTGTGAAGGTCGGCGCCCTTGGGCATGCGATAGAGAAATCCACGTAATGCTTCCGGTCCCTGCTTACGAGCTTCCTCGAAGGCCTTAGCAGTGTGCGCCTCCGCGCTTGACGATGTCTGAGTGGGCGTTCTTTGCGCGGAGGGTTTCGGGCCCGACGATGTTTGTGCGTCGATAAGACGCGGAGCGGTGAGCGAGAGAGAAGTGACCAGGAACAGGACAAGGGGCCAATGGCGATGGGCACGAATCATCGGAAGCGTCCTCAGGAAATACTATGGAGGAATGCGTGTTCCCCAGTGTATGGCATCGGACGCGCGATACCTGATTCTTTTCCGATGGCTGAGCAGAACCGTTGCCGATTGAAGCCCTTGCACGAGACTGGAGAATCCGCACAGGCGGGCTGCAGTTTGTTATACTGGCTGAGGTTGTTTGACGATACGCAGTTGCTGGCAAGCCTCATTTTCCGGCCTATCGCAGCTTCAGACACACCTAGAGCGGTCCTTCCGATCGCCCTTGGATTCACGCCAAGGCCAGATAGCTCAGTGGTAGAGCGCGGCCCTGAAAAGGCCGGCGTCGGCGGTTCGATCCCGTCTCTGGCCACCATTTAGAATCAATAACTTAGCTAAACTAGAAGAGACGCCCAATTCTCTTCTGCTTCTCCTCTCAAGGCAAAATATACTGATTCTAAAATACTTATTCCGATGAGCAGTTGTTCCCGTATTGTTCCCGCGCACATCAGGTACCTGTTTAACGGCAGATCTAAATCATTCGCAATGAATTAGATACGTCTTCGCCGAATCTCCGACGCCAGCCGCGACAACTTGAGGAACAGGCGGTTCCTATTCGAGGATATTGGCCTTGGAAGGTGCAGCGATTGGAGGATGGATGAATGAAACGCGGTGATGCGCGCGTCATCCTTTATGGAAACTGCGACCCAGATTGGTTTGACGATAGTCCTCAGTCAGCCTTCGATGCGTGACTCGGGCGATGATGCACTCATTGATATTCTGCCGTAAACTCGCTCAACACAACCGCGTTTACCGATACTTATCGTTTCCGATCGATAGAACTAACTCAGGTGTTGAGACTTTAGGGCAGTCGGCTGGCGAATTTGGTGGTTTGGCCGTTTTCCGTTACTTGACCTGTAGCGGAC
>DATAQX010000539.1:0-12350 GCA_036264455.1 Silvibacterium sp.
TGACAGTGCGCAATACCGTCTGGTCGAAGGACAACTAAAGCGCTCTCCGAAATCGGTAACGCTTCGTGGCCTCAATCAGGACTACAACCGCGACCTCAAAGATATTTTTAAGGGTGCGGCCACCAGAGTCAGCAGTAGTAATGGACCACTTCGCGATTTCTATGAGCATTTGCTGGCTGAGGGGAGGAAGCCCACGATGGCGCGCCTGACCCTGGCGAGGAAGATTGCCGCGATCACCTTGATCGTCTGGAAGAAGGAGGTAAGTTTCGACGCCGACTATTTGAAATCACAAGCCGCTTGAGCGCCTCTGGCTGAGATTCCGTTCCTCTTTCCGTGGACCATTCCCAGCGGCGGCCATCGGGTTCCTGAGACGCTCGATTTCGAGGAGAAGTATCAAACGGACAAGTCAGGCCCGTGCTTTAAGCACGCGAGTCTCCGAATCCACCCTATGCCCCCTCGGACAATCGAATAAAGCCATAGGCCACGAGTCTCGAATAGGACCATGCTTTGCCACTCATCTAGTGGACAACCGTCAGGCTTGTTGTTCCAGAAAACGATGGGCGTCGTCACCACAGCGAAATGGAACCACAGGGGAGAGGAAGAGTATCTCCGCTGAACACGCGGAGACGAAACAGGACGCACGGCCTAAGGAAGATCACGCTCGGAGTAGGAGTGCACGCTCAAACAGGGGGGCTGAATGCCCTGACAACAATGGCTCGGCATCGAGCCAGCGGGGGAGATTTTTCTCTTGACACTCCTTTTTATAGGACTTGGCCGGCCTCGCTTTTGGTTGTGTGCCAGAGCGCCGTCAGGCGCCGCTATCGGGCCGGACCCTCATCGACCAGCGGAATGAGGTGCACGCGAGTGACAATGCTTTGGAAGCGCGGATTGCGCCGCATGTGGTCGTAAACGGGATCAATGTTGATATAAAGCAGCGCGCTGGCGCGCTCGCCGTAAGCTTTATCGAGCCACTCGATGCTGGCGTTGTCGTCACCCAGAGCGGCATAGACGGCAGCAATTTCGGCCGATGAGACGTAGCGCTCGACATAGGCGCTCTCCAGCGCCTCGAGAATCTTGCGGGCGTCGGCCTGCCGATGGGACAGCGCATAGCAACGTGCCAGATAAGCGCGGGCGATGGGATCGTCGTGCGACAGGGCTACGCCTTTTTGGAACTCTGCGCAAGCCTCGTTGAATCGCCCGGTGTAGAGATAGTCGAGTGCAAGAACGCGATGCGCCTGCACAAAATCCGGATCGAGTTCAATAGTCTTGAGGGCCTGCGGAATCGAGCGATCGTATTCACGAGCCATGAGGTGGTGCCAGGCCATGTGCTCGTTCATCAGCACGCTGAGCGGGTCCAGGTCCAGCGCCTCTTCGCTCTGCCGATGCGACTCCTGTACACGACCCTCGGCCATAAGTTCGTGTGAATACCAGTGGTGTGCGCTGACATACTTCGGGTTCAGATCAAGAGCTCGTCGGAACTCGGCTTCTGCGCCAGCCCAATCCCAATCATAGGTGAGCTTGATATAAGCGAGCGAGGTGTGTGCTTCGGCGGAGTTATTGTTTAGTGCGAGCGCCTTTTCTACGACGTCCCTGGCTTTGGGCATTGCTGTCTGCGGCGCCAGAAAGCTGTTACCGTAAGAGCCCGCGAGAATGTAGGCGTCGGCCAGACCGGTGTAGGCTGCAGTGTAGTTTGGATCGATAGCGATCGCCTGACTAAAAAGCTGAACGCTCTGCTGAACTGAATCAGCACTTCGCTTTGCCAGGAGAGCCCTGCCTTCCGAATAGAAACCTCTCGCGCGAGAGTCTGGGGTTTGTTCCGCTTCGTTCTGCTGTCTCGACTGATTCGCCGTGGTCATTCGCGGGGCGGCGAGTTTCTTGTAGGTAATCCATGATGCAGCGATGATGAGCAGCAGCACTGCTGAACCGATCGCGAGGACTCTCCCCCCTGGAGGTTTTTGAGACCGCAATCGACGGAGATGGCGAGCTGCGCTCCGCGAGAACCACTGACGGGCTTAGGTGATCAGCTGGAGCAGCCGCAGCGGAAAGAACTGCACCGTCAATGTTGTCCCGGTACTCAGTCACCGCAGTGTCGAACCGGTAACCACGCTTTGGAATGGTAGCGATGTATTGGCGACCATCCGGTTGCTCGCCCAGGGTTTTGCGCAGCAGAGAAATGTTGACCGTGAGATTGATCTCTTCGACGAAACTGTCGGGCCAGATAGCGTGCATTAGCTCGTCACGCGTTACCAACTGACCGTGACGCGAAACCAGCGCCACGAGAAGCTCAAAGGTTTTAGGCGCCAATGGAATAGGGGTCTCCCCGCGGAGCAGGAGCTGCTCGGAGGGGGACAGCCGAAACGGCCCGAACGTGTAGGATACGGCGTTCATGTTGGCTCTGGGAGCGAAACAGAGAGCCCAACATATTTCCAACAATTTTCTAAGCATAGTCCAAGAAGTTGAAAATGCGGCAGATTTACTTGCCATCGCTATCAATTGGCAACGTGGCGCACTTTTCGAGGACAGAGATTGATAACTGAAATCAAGCGATTAGACGAAGGCTATGACCGCCTATCGAAGTCGTAGAAACCAAGCTAAGTTTGAGTGAATTCAAAAGACATTGGTGGCGTAGTTTTCCTACTGTGCAATTGCTGCTGCGTGCACTGCACGGCCGGCAGGAATTTGTGAATCGAGGATCACTCTTATGCAAACCAATCGCAAGGCTCTTCTCCGCCATGCCGTGGCTGGTCTCACTCTCGCAGCCGCTACAACTGTCCTGAGCTTCGGTCAGGGCTTTCACATTGACCGCGGCTCCCGCTTTGGCCAAGGCTCAAGCTCTGACGATGCCTTCCTCCCCAGCCCGGTCCGCACCGCTTCCACCATGCCCAGCAACGGAGACGTGAACCCTTATGGCGTCGCCTTTATCAAGAACAACTTCCAGACTGGTTCAGGTCCGCTGAAGCACGGCGACATTCTGGTCTCGAATTTCAATAATGTCCAGAACCTGCAGGGCACTGGCACAACGATTGTCCGGATTCCTGCCAGCGGCGCACCTGCGCTCTTCTTTCAGGGTACGGCGCCTCTGGGCCTTTCGACAGGTCTCGGCACCCTGCAGTATGGGTTTGTGCTGGTGGCCAATCTGCCTACCGCCGACGGAACGTCCGCGACTGCACAAGCGGGCTCCCTGCTGGTGATCAACAACCAGGGAAAACTCATTCAGGCAATCACCAGCCCCCAGATTGACGGCCCTTGGGACATGACCGTGGTGGACAAAGGTGACCGCGCGATTGTGTTCTTCTCGAACGCCCTGAATGGCACGGTGAGCAGGATTGATTTTTCTGTAAGCTCCACTGGCCTGACGGAGCTGAACCAATACACGATCGCTTCCGGATATTTGCATCAGGGCGACCCGGCGGCTTTGTTTGATGCGCCAACCGGCCTGGTGTTCGACAAGGACACTGACCGTCTATACGTGGCTTCGACGCTGGACAACGCGGTGTTCGTTGTGCGCGATGCAGAGAAGCGGACGACGAGCGACGGCCCGGGCAACATCATCTACCAGGACAACACGCATCTCCATGGAGCTTTGGCGATGGCGGAAGCGCCGAACGGCCATCTGCTGGTGACCAACAACGATGTTATCAACAGCGATCCCAACCAGCCGAGCGAAATCGTTGAGTTCACAAAGTGGGGCCAGTTCGTGAAGGAGATCCCCGTGGATCCGAATCAGGGGGGATCGTTCGGCCTGGCAGTCAACAAGGTGAACGACGATACGGCGATTCTGGCGGCGGTGGACGACAACACGGTAAGCATCACCATCTGGACGCTGCCCCTGGACTAAAAGTCCAAGCGGCAGTCATTCACTTCCAGGCTCTCGTAACTCAACGCCAGCCAAGGGATGAAAGCGGAAGCGCCAGAGAGGACTCAAACCAGTTTCCCTCCTGGTTTCGACGGGCGCTGTGTCAGCACCTAACTGCTGTCACAGCGCTCATTTCGCTGGGTGGTTGTCATTTCAAGGGAGAAAGCGATGGAGACGATCAACAAGCAAGCCAACATTGAGTATCAGACGCGCTCATTAATCGACTTTCTGCTGGGAGATGACATACATTCCGGCTGGCTGGATGAGCAAAGCCATAACCCATCCTTAAGCGCCGCGCTGACGCCGCGGAAGGGGATTGAGGCTAACTTGGTGTGTCATTCCTCCCGGTGAAAATCGGGAGCCGCAACGTTACATAAGCGTCGCCAGGACTCCTGGTGTCTGGGCCAGATCGACGCATTTTCGATGCACAACACACTGGCAAATCACAGAGCCACCAGTCGGGCGCGACCGTCACCGGTCTTTGAAATCAGCGCGCTGATCCCTTCCAAAGCCTTCGACACCGTCAACACGGTCACGACAACATCAACACGGTCATCAACAATTCATCTTCAATAAACACAATCACACCTTCCGTTAACAACCGGGCGCTATAAAGAGGTCGCGATTCAGTGCAACTCTCAGTCGTCGCTGGACCGACCCAGTCGCATTTCCGGTGCCAGCTGCGACCACGAGACCCGGTGGGGCACAAGTCCCTAGTCCGGGTCATTCCCCCAAGACTCGACGTGAACCCCCATGGAGTGAGCACACATGAACAAGATGATGGCTCTAAGAGGCACAGGTGCCGCCGCCGTTCTGGCGACAGCCTTCAGCGCCGGCTTTCCGGCCCTTGCGCAGCTCAATAGCGGACAGCCCCAGATCCTGAGCACCGGGCAGCTCATTACACCGCTTGCGCCGCGCGGGTCCAGCTTTCAGGCGCTGAACCCCGGCCTTACTGACAACCCGCAGTACACCGCCGGGCAAGCTGTACAGACCGCTTTAAGCCCGGACAAAAAGACGCTTGTTATCCTGACCAGCGGCTACAACACCCAGGCCAATCCCACAAGCGGCGCTGCTGATCCAGCGGATTCGAATGAGTATGTTTTCGTTTTTGACGTTTCCCATCCGACCGCCGTGCAGACCCAGGTTATTCAGGTTCCAAATACCTACAATGGCATTGCCTTTAATCCATCAGGGACTGAGCTGTTTGTTGCCGGCGGCGTCAGTGACAACGTGCACGTCTACGCGTCCGCAGGCGGCAAGTGGAGTGAGGAAGCAGGCTCTCCGATCGCCCTGGGCCATCTGGCAAAGGCCGTACCAGCGCTGGCCAGCCTCGGCGGTCTCGGCCTGGATATTCAGCCTGAATCTGCCGGACTGGCGGCGACCTCTGACGGACGGAGGCTGGTGGTAGCCAACTACGAGAACGACTCGATCTCCGTGCTTACAAAGGGGCGAAGTGGATGGGTAGTTTCCAGTGAACTCGATCTGCGTCCCGGCGTAATCGATGCGGCGAAAACCGGCGTCCCTGGTGGCGAGTTCCCCTTCTGGGTCTCCGTTAAGGGCAATGGAACGGCATATGTATCGAGCATCCGCGACCGTGAAATTGTCGTCGTCGACATTACCGGCTCGCCGACCGTTACAGATCGCATCAAGCTCCCAGGCCAACCCAACAAGATGGTGCTGAACAAGGCGCAGACCCAGCTCTTCGTCGCACAGGACAACAGCGATTCCGTCGCTGTCATCGACACAGCCAACAATGCAGTGCAGGCTGAGATCAAAGTAACAGCCCCGTTCGATGCGTATGCCAATCCGAAGGACTACAAGGGTGCAAATCCTAACAATCTAACCCTGTCTCCCGATGAGTCAACCCTTTACGTAACCAACGGGGGTGAGAACGCCGTGGCCGTAATTCATCTGAGCAGGTTTCTCGCCAATAGCCGTGTAACGGGGTTGATCCCAACCGGCTGGTATCCCAATTCGGTTTCAGTCAGCGGGAACGGCAAGACGCTTTACATCGTGAACGGAAAGAGCGCAGCCGGCCCTAATCCGCAGGAGGAAACCGGCAGCGCGAATCAATATATCTGGCAGATTACCAAGGCGGGCTTCCAGACGGTGCCCGTTCCTGAAGACGAAGAGCTCTCGTCGCTCACCTTCAAGGTGCTCGAGAACGACCACTTCCTCCGCGAGCTAAGACCTGAGCAGCGGGAGACGATGGCGGAGCTGCACAAGAAGATCCATCACGTGATTTACATCATCAAGGAAAACCGCACCTACGATCAGATCCTTGGCGACCTCGAAGTTGGAAACGGCGATCCGAGCCTGACGATGTATCCGCAGGCGAACACCCCGAACTTCCACAGCATCGCTCGCAACTTTGTTGATTTTGATAATTTTTACGACACTTCAGACGTAAGCGGCGATGGCTGGCCGTGGTCGACATCGGCGCGCTCCACTGATGTGATCGAAAAGGAAATCCCGGTTAACTATGGTGTTCACGGCGGTCTTTCGAATGATTCGGAGGGCACCAATCGCAACGTAAATGTTGGCATCGGGAGCATCCCGCAGCGCGTTGCCGCCGACCCGGCTCTCGTCGTGACGGGGCCGGGCTTCACTCCTGACCCCAACTTGCTGCCCGGCAACGCGAACGTTGCAGCTCCGGACAGCGATGACGACAAGCCCGGCGAGGGCTATCTCTGGGACTCAGCTCTCAAGGCCGGCCTTTCCGTGCGCGATTACGGATTCTTCATCGATATCGTTCGTTATGTCGCGCCACCATCCCTTGGCGGCATCCCCGAGATCCCCAGCCCTGCCACGTTGACTCCACCGGTGCAGGTCGCCTTCTCGACTAATGCGGCTCTGACCCCGTACACGGATCCGTACTTCCGTGGTTTCGATCAGAGCTTCCCCGATTATTTTCTCTACACGGAGTGGAAGCGCGAGTTCGACGGCTACGTGGCAGGCAACAACCTGCCCAACCTTACCCTCCTTCGCCTTCCGCATGATCATATGGGCAACTTCAGCACTGCGATCAACGGCGTAAACACACCGGAGCTACAGGTTGCAGATAATGACTATGCAGTCGGCCTGGTGGCTTCGGCTGTGGCCAACAGCCCCTACACCAAAGACACTCTGATCTTCGTGATTGAGGACGATGCCCAGGACGGCGCTGATCACGTCGATGCTCACCGCAGCACTGCGTTTGTCATTGGTCCCTACGTCAAACATGGCGAGGTTGACTCGACCCGCTACAACACCGTCAGCATGGTGAGGACTATCGAAGATATCCTCGGTATCCCGCACCTCAACCTCAACGACGCGCACGCCGTGCCCATGGCCAATGCATTCGACCTTCACCGGGCCAAGTGGAGCTACGATGCAGTTCCGTCTGAGTTCCTTGAGAATACAACGCTTCCTATAACCTTTCCTTCGGCCACCATGGGCATACCCGCCCTGATGCCGCTGCACGATGCGGCGTGGTGGGCGGCACAGACCAAGGGGATGAACTTCTCTGTTGAAGACAAGCTCGACACTGCTAAGTTCAATCGCATTCTCTGGATGGGAACCATGGGCAACACGCACTATCCCACCGTGCGTAGTGGCGTTGATCTCAGCAATAATCGCGCGGCTCTGCTCGAGCAGTGGAAGCGCAGCCATACGCAGCCGTACGCAACCCAGTCCACCAGCGCCGACCAGCAAAAGCCTGCTGCAAAGCTTGGTCCGGCCGAATAGCCTGTCAACATGCGTGGTCCTTATTCCCAGAGGGCCGCGCATGTTCTCAGCATGCCGAGCGACGGTCTTAATGCACCTTTGCCGATTCGCGAACTTCATCTCCACAGCACAAGTACAAGATCAAAGGACGATTCCGATGAAGCGACCAAAGGTGGTTAGCCTTCTACTCTCTTCCGTGCTCCTGGTCGGCGGTCTGTGCGCGCATGCGCAGATAGATCGAGGCGAGTTGAGCGGCACCGTCAAGGAAACAACAGGCAAAGTCCTTCCAGGCATCCGAGTTACCGCTGTCCAGCAATCTACGGGCCTTGAGCGCAGCGCAGTTTCCAGCCGAGACGGCTTCTATACGCTCACCGAGCTTCCCGTTGGCACCTACACCGTTACCCTGACTGGCTCAGGCTTTCAGCGGCTTATTTTCACCAACGTCGTTGAGACCGTAGGACAGACCCGCACTCTGAACGCAACGCTCAACATTGCAGGCGGGAGCGAGAGTATTGTTGTCTCCGCGCAGGCGATGGACCATACCTCCAACGCCCTGGGCTCCAACATGGAACAGAAGCAGGTGCAGCAGCTTCCGTTGAACGGGCGCAACTGGTCCACGCTCACGGCTCTCGTGCCTGGTGCGATTGACACCGGCGGCAGCAATCAGCGAACCATCCGATTCGCCGGGCGCGGCCTCGACGACAACAACTTCACCTACGATGGCATCGACGCGACCAACATCGTAAACCAGGCGCAGCAGCCCTTTGTCCGCCTCGCCGTGCCTGCAGATTCCATCCAGGAGTTTCGTATCGATACCATGCTCTTCACTGCAGAAAAGGGCAGCACACCTGGAGGCCAGGTGGCCGTTGTCTCCCGCGCTGGCGGCAATGATTTTCACGGGAACGTGTTCGAGTATTTGCGCAACGACGTTTTCGATGCTCGCGAACCGATCGCCGCGTCAAAGCCGCCTTTTCGGCTCAACCAGTTCGGCGGGAGCATCGGCGGCCCGCTGTGTCGCGACAGAACCTTCTTCTACTTCACATACGAAGGACTGCGCCAGACTCTCGGCCAGCCGCTTATCGGCTTTGTTCCTACTGCCGCCGCACGTGCTCAGGTTGTGGCACAGTCGCCCGTCCTTGCCCCAATTCTCGCGGCCTACCCGGCAGCCCAGGTCAACCTGAGCTCCGCTGTTGCGCAGTTCACTGGCGAAGGGACGCAGGTAGATAACGAGGACTCTGGCATGGTCCGCCTCGACCATCGCTTTTCTGCCCGGGACACGGCCTATCTCCGCTTCAACTATGACGCCGCTATCAGCAAGGCGCCGCTGGCCAGCGGTGGATCGAACCTGCTCGACCAGGTGGAGATTTCCTCCCGCCCGGTCAACGGCACAATCGAGTACCTCCACGTCTTCTCCAATACACTCATCAATGAGGCCAAATTCGGTTTCAATCGCGGCAACGTCTATACGCAGAATCTGGCGCAGACGGGACTGCCCTATTCGATTGCAGTCTCTGGCTTCACGACCCTCGCTACGAATCAGTTCAAAATCGGCGTCGGCAATTCCTTCTCCTACATCGACAACCTTACCTGGAATCGCAGCAACCACACGTTCAAGTTCGGGGCTGAGGTTCGCCGCATCCAGCTCAACCAGGGAAACACCGACAGTGGAACCATCAGCTACTCCAGCTTCAGTGAATTCACTTCAAACCAGGTCAACTCTGCCTCTTATGCCGCGCAACTGCCAGTCAATGGCCTTAGAAAAACGGTGGTTTACGCTTTTGCTCAGGATGAGTGGAAGTTCAGCCCTGATCTCACCTTGAACCTAGGAGTTCGCTACTCCTTCTTTAACCGGTTCCATGAAGTGCTGGGTCGTGCTATCCCGTTTGACTTCGCTACCTGCGGACCGCAAGGCTTTTGCGGCGCCGGTGCGAGTTTTGGCCGGCTGAACACCTTGGATTTCGGTCCTCGTGTTGCGCTCGCGTGGGCTCCCGGTGCATTCTCCGGCAAAACCGTAATCCGCACCGGCTTCGGCGTCTATCACGGAGACGGCCAGCTCGACGACCAGAACCTGCCCATCAATAATGAGGTCGCGCGCTACGCACTTTCAGCGGCTACCGTTCCCAACCTCAGCTATCCCATCGGTCCCTTCCTCGTGGATACACCCGGCATTGTTTCGCCACGCGAGATGGATCGTCGCCGAAAAGATGCCTATGTCATGCAGTGGGGAGCGTCCATTCAGCGTGAGCTGCCTGCGGACGTCATTGGCACTCTGTCGTATGTAGGCAGCAAAGGCACCCGCCTGCTTACGACCAGCTACATCAACCTGCTGGACCCGGTCACGCAGACCCGACAGTATGCCGGCTTCAACCAGGTTGAATATCGCGGCAACACAAACAGCAGCTATTTCCAGGGACTTGTCACCTCGCTGCAGCGCAACTTTACCAGGGGACTGGTTTTCGCGGTGCACTATATGTACTCCCATGAGATCGACCAGGACGCAGCCGGCGGCGGGGACTCCGACTTTCCCCAGAATCCCGCATGTCCGGCTTGTGAACGTGCTTCCGGTGACTTCGACGCGCGTCATACTTTCAGCACCAACACTGTTTACGAGCTGCCCGTCGGAGCGAACCGAGCTCTCCTGTCGCAGCCTGGCATTCTGCGCGCACTGTTTGGCGGCTGGCAGGCCAGCGCCATCGTTACCGCTCGCACTGGCCTGCCCATAAACGTCACTGTGGATCGTTCCAGCTCCTGTTCGGGGAGCAGTTCCAGTACGTGTACCGGCACTGGATACACTACAAATCAGCGTCCGGATCGCGTTCCCGGCGTTTCCATTACGCCCGCGGGTGGTTCGAGCATCCAGAGTTGGATCAATCCCGCGGCGTTTGCGGTTCCGGCAAACTACACGTATGGCAATCTAGGCCGAAACGCTGTGCGCGGGCCCGGTATTTGGCAGGCGGATGCGGGAGTCGCTAAGAGTGCATCGTTGACTGAGCGATTGGGTTTCCAGTTTCGCGCAGAAGCGTTCAACGTCTTCAACCGCGCTCAGTACGGATTACCGCTGGCCGACATCTCTTCAGCGGCCAACTTCGGCAGCATTATTGCCACCGTCAACAGCGGGCCGGTCGGCACTGGAACCCCGCGACAGGTCCAGTTTGCGATACGACTATTTTTCTAAGCCCGACATTCTCCAGGTGGAGACGCATGTTCCTGTACCCAACGATGTGGCCTTTGTTTCTGTTTTAGGCTGTCTTGCGATTCTGTTGCGGGACGATTTTGTAAATCCTTAATACGCCAATCGACACATAGGACAGGTCGATTTGCTTAATCGACGCACATCGCGGAGAAGAGAGAAGTATGACCGCTCTCAATAGGCGTAGATGACATCTATCACCCTCGATTTGTGACATCCTTCACTGCCGCTTGGATGCAACTTCGAACGATACTGACTCTTATGAAAAACCGCGATGATCTAACGCTCCATGCGTTTGCTCATGCGAAGGAGAGGCAGCATATGAATCGTGCATTTCACCGGGTTTTGAATACTCGCCGCGTTGCCGTCGTGCTTACACTCGGCTTTGCAGTTATTCTTGCGTTGGGCGTTTCCACGCCTGCAAACGCGCAGTCTTCAATGGCAACAGCTTCCGCTGCCAAAATAGAGGATCATGAAAGCTTCGCGGTGATCGGCGTCTCGGTCCGCACCAGCCACTGGAAGGAAGCTGGGGGCAATGGCGAGATCCCCAATATGTGGTCGCGTGCAATGCAGGACGGCACGTTCGATAGGATTCCGAATCGTGCAGATCATAATATTGTCGCAGTTTACACCGACTATACCAGCAACCAGAATGGCGAATACACTTACATTCTGGGAGCGCGTGTGACTTCTACCGACAAAGTCCCCGATGGCTTTGTGACAGTAACGATTCCGGCGGGCAAGTATGCGGTGGTGCAAACCGACAAGGGCGCGCTGCCGGATGTGATGCCCAAAGTGTGGCAGCGCATCTATGCCATGCCAGCTAAGGAGCTTGGCGGCGAGCGAGCTTTCAAAACGGATTATGAGGTGTATCCGGAGGGGTTCGACTGGCAGAATGCGCAGATCGATTTGCATCTTGGATTAAAGTAGCGGGTTGCGCCATTGATCCTATGTCGGGTTGGCAAAGAACCCTTCATGGGCATTCCTCACCCTGGAATTCAAACTCTTTGCGGCGCACATCGTCATGTTAAAGATCGCAAGTCCTGCTGGTTTTTGGGAGTCATTGGGGTTCGAGTCCTAGGGAATCGCCGGCATCCATGATAAGTCTCTGTCAAGTGGGGCAGGATGTCCGTTCGCGCGTTGGAGCGCGCGTGTTCGTATCTTGCAGCGTCATCAGCTCGCATTGTGAGCCTCTCGACGGGTTATTGCTGGCACAGAACCAGAGGTGTGGAGAGGCGGAAACCGCTGCGCGCCTCCCACTTCTCCACATCCCTGACTGCGGCGGAATGAGTAACTCCGCTGCACTAAACTAACGATCTCTTGATACAAGAGATAGGACCGACCAGAGATCGTTATTGCACAGTTAATTGGACATTGAGTGTATGACTTACGCCGCCAGAGGTCGCCACGACTTGCAATGTTGTGGTGCCCGTTACGGCTTCATAGTATGCCTGTGATGCCGATGCGGTGTGACTTGAATCGCCACTGTATGCCGCCGTGATCGAGTGAGTGCCGACCGTCAGATTACTGACCGACAGGCTGGCTTGCCCATTGCTGAGCGCCACGGCATTGCCGAGCACCGTCGTTCCGTCGAAGAAG
>DATAQX010000582.1:0-6073 GCA_036264455.1 Silvibacterium sp.
AGCTACGGCGCTGAAGGTTCACTTATATGGAAGCCTGAGCGCAACGGGCAAAGGGCACGGCACCGACCGAGCTTCACTTGCCGGCTTGCTCGGCAAGGCTCCGGCAACATGCCCTCCCCAATTCCTCGACGGACTGGCAGCCAATCCCGGCGAGATCCACAAGGTCACAATCGGGCCAACGAATCTCAATCTCTCCCTGAACGACATCATCTACGACGCCACCAAGGGCGACTTTCCTCATCCGAACACGATGAAGGCGGTGTTGCTGGCGGGCGACAACACACTCTATGAGTTGGAGTATTACTCGGTCGGCGGAGGCTTCATCGAGTGGAAGGGCTACCAGCCACCCGAGAAGGGAAAGCCCAAGTATCCCTATCAGCATGCGCGGGAGCTGAAGAAGTATCTCATCGACGACAAGATTCCCTTACCGAAATTGCTGCTCGAGAATGAAATGGCCATCTCCGGCAAGAGTGAGAAGGATATTGCGGAGTTTCTCGACCAGGTGTCCGAGGTCATGATTCGCGGCGTTGACACTGGTCTGGTGACAGAGAGCGTTCTCCCCGGACCAATCAAACTACACAGCAAAGCCGCCGACATGCAACGCAACCTGAAGACCAGCGCCAAAGGACCGGCGGCTCGCGCAATTACCCAGGTAGCTTCTTACGGCTTCGCCATGGGAGAGGAAAATGCCCGCGGCCATATTATCGTTACCGCTCCAACCGCCGGTTCCGCGGGAATCATCCCGGCAGTCCTTAAATCACTGAATGATCTCAATGTGCCCCAGCAAAACATTCGCGATGGATTTCTGGCAGCCGCGGCAATTGGCTATCTCTGCAAGCACAACGCAACCCTCTCCGGCGCTGAAGGTGGTTGTCAGGCAGAAGTCGGAGTAGGTTCTTCGATGGGCGCGGCAATGATCGCGCAAGCTATGGGCGCGAGCCCGAGGGTCGTGTCAAATGCCGCCGAATCTGCCCTCGAACATCATCTCGGAATGACGTGCGACCCGGTAGCTGGCTACGTCCAGGTGCCTTGCATTGAGCGCTGCGCTTACGGAGCAGTGAAAGCATGGACAGGCTACTGCATAGCGAACGCAGAAGTCCCGGAGGAACGCCGCGTTGATCTGGACACAACAATTTCGGCTATGGCTCTCACGGCCAAGGAAATGAACTCGAAGTACAAGGAGACCTCCGAAGGCGGCTTAGCTGTGTCTGTCGTGCTTTGCTAGCGAAGCAACATGCAATGTGAACATTAGCTTCAACGGCGCGGACCTATATGTCGGATCTGTCGAAGGTAGAGGCACAACCCGATAGTGAGCGGCAGACCGGCAGCAGTCTCAGGATGGCTGCCGTCGCATGGGTATTGGCCGCAATCTACTACTTCTATCAATACGCGCTCCGCTCGGCGCCTTCAGTGATGATGCCTCAGCTGTCGGAAGCCTTTGGGCTTACCACACTTGGAGTCGCATCGCTCGTTGGCTTGTTCTATTACGGATATGCGCCGTTCAGCCTGGTTGCCGGCGCTGCGATGGATCAGCTTGGACCGCGGAGAGTTCTGCCAATTGCCGCAGCCGTAGTTGGTGTAGGGGCACTGTTGTTTGCCACGGGCCGGAGCGATGCGGCGAGCGTCGGCAGATTGCTTCAAGGAGCCGGCGGTGTCTTTGCCCTGGTGGGAGCCATCT
This sequence comes from Silvibacterium sp., assembly GCA_036264455.1. GTDB lineage: Bacteria > Acidobacteriota > Terriglobia > Terriglobales > Acidobacteriaceae > Silvibacterium. Next base: position 1,679 of record DATAQX010000582.1, read on the forward strand.
ACATCGCGACGCAAAATTTTTCCCCATCCAAAGTTGCCACCCTCGTCGGCGCCACGCAGATGTTCGGGATGGCTGGCGGATCGGCCGGGCAGTTTGTCGTTGGTCCGATGATTGCCGGTGGAGTCGCATGGAAGCACTTCTGGATCGGCATGGGCGTCGTCGGCCTAGGAATGGGCGCTCTGCTCTTTATTTTCCTGCCAAGAGAAAAACGGATCGAGCGGCACGGCAACTGGTTGAGGAAGACAGCCGGTTCTTTCCGCGTTGTATTCAGCAATCCGCAGTCGATACTGTGCGGCCTGATTGCAGGGCTGCTCTTTATCCCCACAACGATCTTCGACATGATCTGGGGAGTTCGTTACCTCCAGGAAGCACACGGCCTCGACTATGCATCTGCGGTTATGCGGTCGTCTGCGGTTCCTTTCGGGTGGATCATTGGTTGCCCCTTGCTGGGTTTTATCTCCGATCGCATCGGGCGGAGAAAACCGGTGATCATCGGCGGCGCAGCCGTTCTTCTAGGCTGCCTGACGTTCATACTCTACGGGCGCATGGGTGTTTTGCCTCCCTACGCGATCGCTCTCCTGGCGGGAGTAGCCTCGGGCGCCGCCATGTTGCCTTACACGGTAATCAAGGAGGCGAACCCCCCGCAGTTTGGCGGTACAGCTACCGGAGTAGTCAATTTCCTGAACTTTACATTCAGCGCTCTGCTTGGCCCGGTCTTCGGGTGGATTCTTCAGCGTGTGTCTGGCGGGACCGGAGCAATGGAAAAGCAGCACTACCAGACGGCGTTTGCGCCGCTGCTGCTCGGGGTTGCGGTCGCAATCCTTTTGTCGTTCCTGCTCAAAGAAACAGGCCCCGTAACCCGGACATTGTCCTCACCAGTAAAGGAGATGCAAGCGTGAATCACCAAACCGGAACCGGCAAGTACGAACAGATGCTGGCGACATGCAGGAACATGAAGCCGATTCCTACGGCGGTGGCTCATCCCTGCGAGGAGTCGGCGCTATCCGGTGCAATCGAGGCAGCGCATCTGGGGATCATCGTTCCCATCCTTGTCGGGCCTCGCGAAAAGATAGAAGCAATAGCCAGGTCTGCAGGAATCGATCTGACCGGTTTTCAAATCATCGACACTCCGCACAGCAACGCGTCAGCCGCGAAGGCAGTCGAGTTGGTGCGCCAGGCACAGGCAGAACTCCTGATGAAGGGGAGTCTGCATACGGATGAATTGATGGCGGCCGTCGTTTCCCGCGAGGGAGGCCTACGCACAGGGCGCCGAATCAGTCACGTATTTGTGATGGATGTTCCCACTTACCACAAAGTCCTGATCGTCACAGACGGCGCAATCAATATCGCTCCCGCCTTAGAAGACAAGGTTGACATTTGCCAGAATGCTATCGATCTTGCGATCTCTCTCGGTCTTAAACAACCTAAGGTCGCGATCCTCGCCGCAGTGGAAACAGTGACCTCGAAAATGCCGGCCACCATCGATGCGGCGGCCCTTTGCAAGATGGCTGAGCGGGGACAGATCACGGGCGGCATTCTGGACGGTCCATTGGCCTTCGACAATGCCATCAGCAAAGAGGCCGCCGAGACCAAGGGCATCTACTCCCAGGTGGCCGGTGATCCCGACATTCTCCTCGCGCCGGATCTTGAAGCGGGAAATATTCTTGCCAAGCAACTCAGCTTTCTGACGCATGCCGACAGTGCGGGGCTGGTGCTTGGCGCCAGAGTGCCAATCATCCTGACCAGCCGCGCCGATAGTGTGCGGTCACGAATTGCCAGCTGTGCCGTTGCCGTGCTGGCCGCGCATGCGCGCAGAAGCAATCCTAAGGGTTGACCATGGTCGACTACGCACTTGTGCTCAACGCGGGTTCATCGAGCCTCAAGTTTTGCGTGTACATGCGCCCCGGCGAGAAAGACTGGCGCGTCGCGGCGCGTGGTCAGATTGAAGGCATCGGGACTGCGCCTCGGCTCTCTGTAAAAGATGCTCAGGGTGCAGTTCTGGCAAACGACACCCTGGACAGCTCAGTTCGGGATGGGCACACAGCTATCGACGGACTGGCATCGTGGCTTCGATCCAGGTGGAGTGGCGCGCGTGTGCTGGGCGTCGGGCATCGTGTTGTACACGGTGGCGTACATTACAGCCGGCCGGTGCTGCTGACCCGGCAAATATTGGCAGATCTGAATGAACTGGTGCCGCTGGCTCCGTTGCATCAGCCTTACAATCTGGCAGCAATTGACGCTGTGTTCAAGCGCCTGCCCGACGTTCCGCAAGTCGCCTGCTTCGATACAGGATTTCATTCAGGCCATTCACAGGTGATAGATCTTGTGCCGCTGCCAAAACAGATTCGAAAAATGGGCGTGCAGCGATATGGGTTCCATGGCCTGTCCTATGAATACATCGCCTCAGTCCTGCCGGACGTAGCGCCGGAGATTGCCAAAGGCAGGGTCATCGTCGCCCATCTTGGAAGCGGCGCTAGCCTTTGCGCCTTGAGAGATGGCAGGAGCATCGACAGCTCGCTGGGCTTCACAGCGCTGGATGGACTCTGCATGGGAACGCGGCCAGGCGCACTCGATCCCGGCGTTGTCTTGTATCTCTTCCAGGGCCTTGGCCTCACCGCCAAAGAGGTGGAGACGCTGCTCTACAAGCAGTCGGGCCTGCTGGGGATTTCCGGAATCAGCAACGATATGCGCGATTTGCTCGCCCGCAGCGAACCCGATGCTCGCCTGGCTGTGGACTATTTCGTCTACCGCGCGGCCAGGGAAATCGGCGCTCTGGCGGCGGTGCTGGGCGGCATCGACGGACTCGTATTCACGGCAGGCATTGGCGAGAATTCGGCGGAGATCCGGAGGCGAATCTGCGAGGCGTCGGCGTGGTTGGGAATGCAATTGGATGCGCGAGCAAACGCGGCTGCGGGTCCGCGGATCTCGATCCCTGGAAGCAGTGTGTCCGTATGGGTGGTTCCAACCAATGAGGAACTGATGATCGCGCGACATACACGGTCGCTGCTTGGATTGACGCAGCCCGTATCTTAGCGAACAAAGTTAAGGAGAACTTCGAATGAGCGTTGCCACATCAAACCAGACTGTTTTGGAAACAACGATTTCTCCCTGGCACGGGTTCAAGACGGGTCTTTGGCAGAAGGAGATCAACGTCCGCGATTTCATCCAGCAGAACTACGAACCATATGAGGGAGATGAGTCTTTTCTTGCGCCAGCGACGGAGCGGACCAAAAAGATCTGGGATCGTTTGAGCGAGTTGTTCGTTGAGGAGCGCAAGAAAGGGGTGCTCGACATCTCTCAAATTCCAAGTTCGATTACGGCACATGGCCCCGGCTACATTGATCGAGAGAACGAAGTCATCGTTGGGCTCCAGACGGAGGCGCCCCTGAAGCGCGCCATCATGCCGAACGGCGGGCTTCGGATGGTTCTGAGCGCTCTCAAAGCTTACGGGTATAGGCCCGATCCGCAGGTGGTGGAGACTTTTTCGAAGTACCGCAAGACGCACAACGAAGGAGTCTTCGACGCGTACACAACAGACGTCAGACGGTGCCGGAGCTCTCACATTCTCACCGGCCTGCCAGACGCATACGGACGCGGACGCATCATCGGCGATTACCGCCGAGTGACCCTCTACGGAGTTTCGCGTCTCCTCAAGCACAAGCAGGAGGAGAAGGGCAGCCTTGATTCCTTGATGTCGACCGACGAGATCATTCGCGATCGAGAGGAACTGAGCGAGCAGATTCGCGCCCTCGGCGAGTTGAGAAAAATGGCCTCGAACTATGGCATCGATGTTTCAGAGCCCGCTCGAACCGCGCGTGAGGCCGTGCAGTGGCTGTATTTCGGTTACCTGGCAGCCGTGAAGGAGCAAAACGGAGCTGCCATGTCGCTTGGGCGAACCTCGACATTCCTTGATATCTATTTCGAACGCGATCTCCGGGCAGGAACAATTACCGAGCAGCAGGCTCAGGAGATCATCGATGACTTCGTCATCAAGCTGCGCATAGTCCGCTTTCTTCGCACACCGGAATACGATGACCTGTTTGCAGGTGATCCCACCTGGGTGACCGAGTCCATAGCCGGCGTCGGAGACGATGGACGGCCGCTGGTAACGAAGACCAGCTTCCGGTTTCTTCAGACGCTTTACAATCTCGGCCCGGCACCGGAACCCAACCTCACGATCTGGTATTCCCCGCGACTGCCTGATGGTTTCCGGAGTTTTGCTGCAAAGGTAGCTATCGATACCAGCTCGATTCAATTCGAAAGCGACGAGATCATGCGTCGCTCGCTTGGAGATGACGGGGCCATCGCCTGCTGTGTATCGCCGATGCTCATGGGCAAGCAGATGCAGTTTTTCGGCGCGCGCGCCAACCTTGCCAAGTGTTTGCTGTATGCAAT
>DATAQX010000123.1:0-6160 GCA_036264455.1 Silvibacterium sp.
GGTCACGGCTCGCATGGACGCGACTCTGAAATCGCTGGCAGGAATGGCCGCGCTGATCGGACGGGAAACCGGGGTCGCGCGACCCTTGGGAATCCACATCGAAGGACCGTTTCTTTCACCGCATAAGAAGGGCGCCCATCCGGCGGCCCTGTTGCTTACTCCATCGGTAGCACTGTTCGATCGATTGTGGCAGGCGGCCGAGGGGAAAATCCGGCTCATGACAATTGCTCCCGAGCTGCCCAATGCCGAAGAGGTCATTGCGCATGCCACCGCTCTAGGTGTACGCGTGAGCATGGGACACAGCGACGCGGATACGGCGGCGGCTCGCGCCGGCATTCGCGCTGGAGCCATTACCGCCACGCACACCTACAACGCAATGCGGCGCTTCGACCATCGCGATCCGGGTCTGCTGGGAGAAGTACTGGCCAACGACGATCTTTTCGCCGAACTGATCTGCGACGGCCTGCATGTCCATCCAAATGCGGTGCGAATGTTCTGGAGATCGAAAGGTCCGGAGCGCGCCATGCTGATTACCGACGCCATGTCCGCCGCAGGGATGCCGGACGGCAACTACAAGCTTGGCGAGCTGGATGTCCGCGTCATCAACGGCAAGTGTGTCATCGGCGAGGACACGCTGGCCGGAAGCACGCTGACGCTCGACCGCGCAGTGCGCAACTTCGCCGAGTTCACTGGCGCCGCCATCGACGATGTGTCGAAGCTGGCCAGCCAAAATCCGGCGCGCATGACGGGCTTTGATGCCGAAGTCGGCTTGCTGGCCGCAGGACGCGCAGCGGACATAACCGTGCTTTCGGCGAAGAACGAAGTGATCGAGACCATTCTGCGCGGTGTCTCAATCAACGCTTGACGGCCTGGCGGGCGCGCCATAGCGCTCCCTGAATTGGATCGACTGCTTCGGGCAGGATATGGACGCTGGGCAAACTGCGCCGGATGGTGTCGATCATGCTCTGGCGTACGAAGCTGACCTTTTCGAGGATGCTGCCGGTAAATGCGATGCCGGGAAGCAGAGCATCGGGATCGAGACTGCGGACATGGCGGAAGGCTTCGACTGTATCTTCGCCAATCAGACGGCCGCCGAGTTCGAGAACCTGCAGCGCGACCGCGTCACCTTGCTCAGCACATTCAACAACAAGCGGAGCGAGCTGAGAAAAATCCGGCGGAGGTGTGCGATTGCCGATGTTGACGACCTCCTCAAGACTATCCGCAGACCAATACCGGATCACACGATCCAGAATTAGCGTGGGCTGTCCGAAGTCGCGTGCGCGGCACGCCAGGCGCAACGCCTCGAGTCCGATCCAATGGCCAGAGGCCTGATCGCCGAGCGCCGGACCCCAGCCGCCCACATTGAGCATTTCACCCTGGCTGGTGCGCCCCATCACATTCGATCCTGTTCCGGCCATGGCCAGAATTCCGGCCGCTCCGGGAAAGGCCGCATCCAGCGCGATCTCTTCATCGCCGCAGACAACGATTTCGCCGCCGGCACACTGCGAAAGGATCTGGCGCATCCAGCCATCGGTCTGCGGCAGCCGCACGCCCGCTGTTCCGATGCAGGAAGCGGAAACTTTGCCGAGATCGACACCGCTCTGTTTTGCGATCTCGCCGAGCAGCGCGGTCAGGTTTTGCCCCGCGTGCTCGATACTCACCCGCAGTGGCTTGATGCTTCCGCCAACGTCGCGCGCCAGCACCTGTGTGTCGTCAGCCAATGCGCAAGTTGTCTTGGTGCCGCCGGCATCGAAGCCCAGGAAGAATGCCACGGCTAGCGCTCACCCTCGTCTGTCAGTGAGGATATAAGGATGGGCGAGAGCACATTGAGACTGCCGTCGACTTTCGGGCTCTGCAGTCCAAGAATCCTGACCACAACCGGAAACACATTCACGTTCTCGAAGGGCTTCACGGTGGTTCCCGGGCGAATATCGGGACCCTTCGCGAAGAAGATGGCGCGCATTGAGATCATTTCGTTGGGGTTGTACCCATGTTCGCCTGCTGGCGGAGGGTTGTCAGGCTGTCCCGCTGGCGGAGCGTGCGCACGGATCATATACGGCCCCTTGGCAATCACAACCGGGTCCCCTTCGCGTAGATTGCCGTTGTAGTGCAGCTCGGCCGGCACCTGGGCGCGACGATAGACGAGAAAGCCGCCATCCGCCGCCCTGAGCTTCTTATAGATACGCGTGGCATCGGCTTCAGTCGGTGGATAAAGCAGAGCTCCGGCGGTCTGAAAACCGTCGAGCGAAGCATATTTGTCGAGGGTGATCCAGTCGCCCTGAACGCGCTCCATGCCATGATCGGCAACCACGATTAAATCGATGGGAAGATGCAGAGCATCAAGTTCATTTTCAAGTCTGCCAATCAGCTCATCTTCATGCTTTACGGCTTGCCCAACCTCCGGGCTGTCGGGCCCGTGCTCATGTCCAGCATGGTCTACATCCGAGTAGTAAAGTGTGATGAAATGAGGACGCTGATCCTCTGGCAGCTTGAGCCACGACACTACCTGATCAATCCGCTTGTTGTCGTCGATCTTGTTGTCAAAATGGAGATAGTAGCTGGGGCGCTCGCCGGCAATCTCCGCCTCCGAACCTGGCCAGAAAAAAGCAGCACTGCGCATTCCCTGCTTCTCAGCCAGCGACCACAACGGCACGCCGCCATACCATGAGCCATCCGTGACCGCTTTGGCGTCGCGCATGGAATAGGTCTGCTTCCGGTTCGGATCGTAGAAGCTGTTGGCCACGATGCCGTGATGTTCGGGATAAAGCCCGGTAACCAGCGTGTAATGGTTCGGGAAAGTCAGCGACGGATACGAAGGGATCATGCCATCCGGCGCGCTGGCGCCCTTCGCTCCGAGCGCCAGAAGATTCTTCGCCCCGTACTTCTTGGGATAGTCATAGCGAAAGCCGTCGAGCGAAACCATCACGACGTAATGCTTCTGCTGCTGCTCGGCGGCATTCGGCCCGTGGTTGACGGCGATGACCGGCGTAAGCTCTTGTGCGCACAGCGGAGCCCAGCAGAGCAGGATCAGAAATCCGGCAAAAGCGGCTCGGCGAAGGAGGGATTTCATGGCGGAACGGCGATCCTTTCCCGTAAAGCTTATACGAGGGAGCGAACGGCTGCTTTGGATCGAGGGTTCCATAAAATGCACGGCTATCGGATGAAGAACGCCCATGCGGCGATGCCGAGACCAACAGCTCCAAAGGCCATGCCGAGGCCCCAGTACACCCGCTGGCGCGTGAGCAGGGTGATGGAAGTAATGACCAGGCCGATTTCAAGCAGCGCCTCGCCCAGGTCGAAGCGATTGGCATGGCGCTCGGCTTTGCGTACCTCGGCTTCGCTCTCCTTCGCCTGCTTCTCTTCTTCGGCGAGATCTTCATTCCATTTTTGGAGGTGGGATTTGTAGCCGTCAGTCACCTTGTTCGCGGCCGCCTGGTCCCGGATCGGCAGGGCGCCGAGCAGATCGGCCGTCAGTTCGGTGTCATATTGCCGGTTCTTCTTCGCCTGGTAAAGGTTCCACTGGTCGCTGGCGCGCGCCTGATCGAGTACGGCCTCTGTATGGGTGCGGTGGCCCAGTACGGTGGTAATGGCCACCAGCACCGCCAGCACGCTCATAGTAAAACTTACCGGACGCAGGCTGGCATCCTTCGTGGCTTCTTCGCTTTGTTCCTTGAGTTCCTGGGCTTCGTTCGCTTCCATATCGCTTCTGACCGAGGATAGTGTACGGGCTGGGTGGCTCGGCGTCGAGTTGCAACTGGAAGACGCTAACTCTGAGCTCGCGCCGCAAGAACATCTGCGTCCGCGGGCAGGTGTATGGATAGAAATTCATCTAGCCGTGCACGATCGCGAAATGCCTGGATGCCGCCTGGGGCTGTAGTCGAGAAAGCGCCAGCTAGATTGCCGTATCGCAGGCAGCGAGTCAAAGGCCAATCCTTGATGAAGCCGTGGAGAAAACCCGCATTGAAGCTATCTCCTGCGCCAATGGCATCCACGGAATCTACAGGAACTGCTTCCGACTCATAGCTTCGACCTTCTTTAATAGCCAGCGCCCCGCGCACGTCGCGCTTCACTACCAGCAGGGGGACCATCTTCGAGAGTTCCAGAATCGCCCGCTCGGCATCGGAGTCGCGCATCATCTCGCATACTTCGCGTTCATTCGGCATGAGCACATCGACGTATTTCAGGATTTCAAGAAATGAATCGCCCCAGATTCCTAACGGGTCATCGTTCGGATCGACAGAAATCGTGAGTCCTTCCCTTTTGAGGTGCGCAAAAAGGCGCGGTACATCTTTGCGAAGTCCTTCCTGCAGAAAATATGACGAAAGATGGAAATGGCGCGATGAGGCCAGGTAGTCGAGATCCAGGTCTTCAAACCGCAAATCGAGAGTATTACCCGGATACGTGAGAGTCCGGCGTGAATTGCGATGCTGCAGTAGCACGCTGATTCCGGTCCTTGAGTTCTTGTTATTTCGGACGCAATAAAGATCCACTCCTGCCGTCGTGAGATCGCGGAAGCACATCGACGCAAAAAGATCGTCCGGCGACGCCGTGATGAACCCCGTCCGGTTGCCCAGTGCGGCCAGATTGTGCGCTGTGATAGCTGGCGATCCCCCCAGCGTCAGCGCCATGCCGTCAGCTATCAGTTCACGATCTGCAGGCAAATCGCCTGGCAGCCCGTACAACAACAAATCGAGATTTGCCTCGCCGGCAAGCGTCACTTCGAAGCGGCTCAAGCGTCCACCCTTGTCTTTCTTGCACGGTTTCGCCCATAAAGCAGCCAGAAGACCAGCCCAAATACCGCCCAGGCGGTTCCCGCGATCTTAGCCAGCGAACCAAGGTTCAGCCAGATGAAGAAGCAGACCACGAAACCCAGCAGGGAAATCAGTATGGGGAGCCATTGTGAGCCTCGCCCCTGACGCCATCCAAGGACTGCGGAAGAAACATTGACGCCCATGAATGCGAGCAGCGCGCCATAGTTCAGCAGTTCCGTTCCAAGCTGGTAGCTGAAGATCAGAGCGCCTGCCAGGCAAATCGCTCCAATCATCAGCACGTTGTTTCGAGGGATGCGGTTCTTGGGATGAACTGCACCGAAGAATCGTCTGGGGATGGCACCGTCCTGTCCCATGGCCAACAGCAGACGCGCCGCGCCAAGCTGGGACGCCATGCCGGAACCGATCGTGGCCAGCAGCAGCGCACCGTTCACAATGGCAAACATCATCGGGCCGCCGGCGCGTCCCGCGATGTAAACGTAAGCAGTGTCGATATCGGGAAACGCCGCTCCGCGATGCCAGACCAGTTGGCCGAGATACACCTCCATCGACGCCAGCACACCGGTGATAAGACATGTGGCAACGATGGCGCGGGGAATGTTGCGTTCCGGACTCTTTGCCTCATCCGTAAGCGTAGTGATCCCATCGAAGCCAATATAGGTAAGCACCGCAATCGACGTCCCTCGAAACAGCGCCGACGAAGAGAAAGTCGAACGATCATAGAACGGCGTCGTAAAAAACGACGCGGGCTGGGGAGGAAGATGAAGCAGGTATCGGATGGCCGAAATCACCACCAGGACGATAACGACGCCCAGTGCCGCAGCCATCATGGTGTTGATCCGCGCTGAGGTCTCGACGCCGTTCAGGTTCAACAGCGTGAACAACCCTGCAAAGAAAATGGCCCACGCAACATACGGTACGCCGGGAAGAAAATTCGCTGCCGCTTTACTGCACCAGATGGTGCAGATCAATGGATTCAGGATGTAGTCCATGGCCATGCACCAACCTGTCAGGTAGCCAAGGCTGGGATGGAGCTCGCGGCCTACATATAGAAACGCCGAACCGCCCTGCGGATACATGCGCGCCATGCGGCCGTAGCTGACGGAAGTGAACAGCATGGCAACCATCGCGCACAGAATGGCTGTCACCACATGTCCGTGCGCTTCGTTATAGATGACGCCGAAGCTCGGCATGGGAGCTGTCGGCTGAATGAGGATGATGCCGTAGAGCACCAGGTCCCAATAGCCGAGGCTGCGCTTGAGCGTAACTTTGCTGGTGCTTACGACAGACTCGGCAGACATCTAAATTCCTCAGTGAACGGCAGCGCGATCAAGCCGCCTGCGAACAAAGCAGAACGTCTTCCGTTCGCGTGCAGGCGCAGGCTTAGCTCC
>DATAQX010000203.1:0-3639 GCA_036264455.1 Silvibacterium sp.
GCGTAGCAGCCGCCCAGAATCTCCGGTTCCTCGTCACCACCTATTTGCGCGCGCAGTCGCAGCAGGAGAGAAGCGGCAGGTGAGCCTATCTGCTCGACGGCGCGGACGGCATCGCCGCGAGCTGATTTGTCCGTGTCCACCAGCACGTCGAGCAGATGGCGCAGCAGCTCTACTTCCGGAACAGCACGACACTGCACAAGAGCGAGCGCGCAGGTTCCGCGCAGGGCGCCGGCTGTGTCGGAGCGTCCTCCCCACGTGGCTTCCAGCTGCACGTGCTTCATGCCACGCAGAAATGGCGCGGGGTCCTGCAGTTCGAGCGCTGCCAAAGCCTTGCTCAGCGAGTTCTTCGCCCAACACTGCGGATCGCGCTTCTCCGCATCCTCGAAAAAGCGGTCAAAGGCGACGAGCAGATCCGGCAATAGTGCCTCAAGACGCCGTTGCGCGACAAGATCGGCGGCTTTAGCGACGATGTAGTTGTTCTGATGTTTGAGTGCCGTGCGCAAAGCAGGAATGCAGGTTTCATCAGGCTGATGCCGCAGCTCCTCAAGAGCCGCAAGCTGCGCTTCAAAATTTTTCTTGCCGGACATGATGATGAACCATTTTATCTGCCGCTAATTTCTCGCCAGAAGCGCGGCAAAGAAGCCGTCGCAGCTGTGAACTCCGGGAATTGTTCGCAGAAATCCGTCCTTCAAGGCTGATGGGCTCAGGCGGTCAGCACCGTCGCTGGTGATGATACCCTTTGCAGCCAGCGCTCCGATGTCATCCCTGAGCGGGCGAGTGGCGAATCCGGGATGCGCATCAAGGCATTCCGCGACGACAGCTTCGTTTTCTTCCGGTTCCAGAGAGCAGGTGGAGTAGAGCAGCCGCCCGTGCGGCGTCAGTCCGGCGAGCGCGGACGAAAGAATTTTTACCTGCCGGGCATGCTGACGGGCAATCTCGGCTCCGCTCACGCGGAAGCGTATCTCGGGATTGCGTCCGATCGTACCTGTGCCCGTGCAGGGTACATCGCACAAAATAACGTCGTATTCCGGCAGCAGCTTCACCGCAGTCACGTCCTGTACTTCAAGGCGCAGACCTTCGCCTGTCGGCGCGAACGTTCGGCGCATCACTTCCAGCCTTCGCTTGCTGATATCCCAGGCGGTGATCTTCGCTTCAGGGTTTCGCTCGGCGAGGATTGCTGTCTTGCCGCCGGGAGCGGCGCAAGTGTCCAGAATCCTGCTTCCGCATCCCGCAAGCTCTGCCACAAGCTGCGATCCTTCGTCCTGGATACGGACGCGGCCCTGTTGGAATGCCTTGCTGCGCACTATGTCGCCCTCAAGGACGCGTCTCGCCGTAGTGAGAAATTCTCCCGGCCCAAGGATCACGCCCTCGTCGCTCAGATCCCGCTCGGCACTCGGATCAAGCAAACGGATGGAGACCGCAGCAGGTTCCTGATTGAATTTGCAAATCGCCTCCGCTGCGTCCAGGCCATAAACGCGAGCCCAGCGCTCCACCATCCACGCTGGATGCGCGTATGCGTCGGCAATCTGCGCGTCGTTTTCCACTTTCGGGTTCGCGGATTCGCGCGGCAGCCGTGCCAGTTTGCGCAGGACAGCATTCACCATTCGAGCGGCATGTGTCTCACCGGCCTGCTTTGCCAGCTCGACGCTCTCGCCGATAGCTGCGTATGCCGGAATGCGGTCCAGGCAGAGGAGCTGATATGCACCCAATCGCAGTGCCGTTTCCACCGCAGGAGTGAGCGTCGTGTCGGGCCGGGCCAATAGTGGGCGGATACGCGCATCGAGCTTCAACTGCCAGCGAAGCGTGCCCAGCACGAGCGTTGTGGTAAGAGCGCGATCCTGCGCGGTAAGCACATCGACCTGGCGCGAGCGCAAGAGTTCATCGCTGTGCGCGTCTGTTTGCGAGACTTCAGTCAGGATTTGAAATGCGACAGCGCGCGCGCGGGCAATCATCAGCCGCCGAGCCTGTCGCCGGTCATCAGCGGATGTCCGCGCAGGAAGTCTGCTGCCAGCATGCGCTTCTTGCCTTCCATTTGAACTTCCACCAGCTCCAGCCACGTCCCGGTCCCACAGCGAACAAACAGCCGATCAGGCTCAATGCTGACCAGCCCAGGGTCCGCCGGACCGCCCGCCAGCGCACTTGGCTCCAACGGCATCAACCGGTGCGCGGTCAGCTTTTTGCTCCCGAGTAAGGTCCACGCGCCCGGCCATGGCTGAAAACCGCGCCACCGGTTGTAGATCGTCATTGCAGGCTGCGTAAAGTTCATGCGTCCGTCCTCACGCGTGAGGATTGGAGCATGAGTGGCTTGTGCGTCATCCTGCTTCGTTGCGGATAGGGTTCCTGACGCAAGGCCGTCGAGCGTTTCAACCATCAAGGCCGCCCCCATCTCGGCGAGCAGGGGATAAAGGTCCTCCGCGGTCTGGTCGGGGGCAATCGCCATCTCGCGCTGCATCAGGATATCGCCTGTGTCGAGCCCCTCGTCGAGGCGCATGGTAGTCACGCCAGTGACAGGTTCGCCGTTGGCAATCGCCCACTGAATCGGCGCAGCGCCGCGATATTTCGGCAGCAGCGAGCCGTGAAGATTCAGATTGCCGAAACGCGGCAGATCGAGCATCCACTTCGGAATAATTCGCCCATAGGCAACCACCAGGATTGCATCCGGCGCGATCGCTTCAAGTTCAGCGCGAAACTCCGCGTTGTTCTTGATTTTTTCAGGTTGGACTATAGGCAGTTTGCCAGCCATCGCGGCCTCTTTCACCGGCGGCGCAACCATCTGCATTCCGCGCCCGCTCGGCCTGTCAGGCTGGGTGACGGTGAGCGCAACCTCGTGACCGGCGCGCAACACCGCCTTGAGAGTAGGCACAGCAAACGAAGGCGTCCCACAAAAGACCAGTTTCATCGCGGATTTACCACTCGCCGGCCTTCTGCATCTTGCGAATCCTGCGCAGGATCAGGTCGCGCTTCAGAGCGCTCACGCGCTTGAAAAACAAAATGCCATCGAGGTGGTCGATCTCATGCTGGAAGGCGCGAGCCAGCAATTCGGTGCCGTCCATCTCAAACCATTCGCCGTTTAAGTCCTGCGCGCGCACTTTCACTTTCGCTGCCCGGGAAACCTTCTCGCGAATTTCGGGAAGGCTCAGGCAGCCCTCTTCTTCATATTGCTTGCCTTCGCGAAAAATGATCTCCGGATTGATCAACACGATCTTGTCTTGCGGCTTCTCCTTAAAGCTCAAATCGATCACAGTGAGGCGCTTCGAAACGGCGACCTGAGGAGCGGCAAGGCCGATACCTTTGGCGGCATACATCGACTCAAACATGTCTTCCACGAAGGTGCGCAACTCTTCATTGAACTCTGTAACGAGCTCGGTCGGGCGCTCCAAAACCGGGTCGGGATATTTAACGATCTCTCGAAGCATTTATCTCAGTAGGCGCGAATCTGTTCAACGTAACCATCATAGTTACGTTTTAGCTCGCGCAGGGAATCTCCACCAAATTTCTCCAGCAGCAGCCGCCCAAAGGCCAGCGCAACCATCGCCTCTGCCGCCACACCTGCGGCAGGAACTACGCAGACGTCGCTGCGTTCGTACGCGGCCTTTGTAGCTTCGCGCGTATCGAAACGCACGGAAGCCAGTGGACGCC
>DATAQX010000225.1:0-3765 GCA_036264455.1 Silvibacterium sp.
CAACCGGCACGCCTCCATCCACCGCATGATCGACGCCCTCCCTGAAGAACTTCGCCAACCGCTGGCCCTCTCCGCCATCGACGAGATGAACTCACGCGAGATCGCCCTGATTCTCGGTATTCCGGAAGGCACTGTTCGCACCCGCATCATGCGCGCGCGGCAGATGTTGAAACAGAAGCTGGCCGGACCGATGGAGAAACACTATGCAAGATGATGCGATGAAAGATCGGGACGATCTCGACATCCTGCTCGACGCGGCGCTCGCCGCCTATGCCGATCCCGGGACACCCCCCGGTTTGACCAGCCGGATAATCGCTTCGGCCCGCAGCATCGACAGCCGCCGACGTCCAGTCAAATGGCTGCCCTGGGCCGTTCCCGCACTCGCCGCTCTGCTGCTGATCGTGGCCTTTTTCGCGCACCGCGGCACTGTGCGTCACGAGAAATCGCCCGTTGCCACCGGATCACCCAGCCCGCGCCCATCCATAGCCAGTCCAGCCCCAGTCGTCGCATCTGTCATAACTCCACCGCCTCCGCGTTCAGTCCTGCCGCGCCCGGCCACGGTCGTCCGCGAAGCGACGCCCAAGCAGCCACAACTCCCCCGTTTGGAAGTCTTTCCCACGCCTGCGCCTCTCAGCCCGGAGGAGCAGGCGCTCGCCGATCTGGTCAATCGCGATCCGCGAATAGTGACAAGACAGATCGCGCAATCGGCAATCACTCCTCAGCCGCAGCCAGTTGAGCGAATACACATCGCCGCCATCCACATCCCACCTCTCAACCCGCCCGATAACGGCGGCAACTAAGGAGCCCGACCAATGCGCAAGCCCACTGCCTTCATCCATACCGTTCTGATCCTCCTCGGCTTGGTGCTCTACGCCACACCAGCCATGCCGCAGGAAGGCAAAACTGAGGCGCCCCCAGCACCGCAAGCAAGGAACGACGCCCGTTATTACAATCTCGAATTCGTCCTCAAGGAGCTCAACGATGACGGGCGCGTCGTCAACAGCCGCAGCTACCACACCGGCGTTTCGAGCAACGGGAAATCCTCCTCGGTGCGCACGGGGACCAAGATCCCCGTACACACCAACGAGAAGGGGGATATTGCATATCTCGATGTGGGAGTGAACCTCGATTGTTACGTCACGCAGGAGACTCCGCAGGGACTTGGCCTGCAGATCACCGCTGAGAGCAGCAGCCTCCCCAGCGCCGGTGCCGGCGTTGGAACCCCGACGACCCCCATCGTTCGCCAGAATAAATGGTCGGCCATGACGCTGGTTCCGATCGGGAAGCCCACCGTCGTCTTCGCTTCGGACAACCTCGAGAACAAAGGCCGGATGCAGGTAGAGGTCACTGCCACCCCACTTCGTTGAGTCCGCTGCCCCAATCCGGTGTTGTCATCCTGCGAAGCCTGCGGCGATTCATTGCCACAGGCGCAGTCGAAGGATCCGCATTTCTCTTCCCGGCTCCGGATTTTCGGGCGCGGGTTCTGCACTCGACACCCTGAACCCTGTACCTTGATCTCATGATCCCCGACCACCACGCTATGCTCGCCGTCGCCATCGCTGAAGCCCGCAAAGGCCTTGCCGAAGGAGGCATCCCCATCGGAGCAGCCATCTTCCGCGACGACAGAACGCCCGGCGGCACCCTCCTCGGTTCGGGACATAACCGCCGCGTCCAGCACAACGACCCCTCCGCCCATGGAGAAACCGACGCCTTCCGCAACGCTGGTCGCCAGCGCTCCTACCGCGACCTCATCATGGTCACCACGCTCGCTCCCTGCTGGTACTGCACCGGTCTCATCCGTCAGTTCAGATTCCGCACCGTCATCATCGGAGAAAGCCAGACCTTCGAGGGAGGCATCCACTGGCTCCGCGAAAATGGCATCGAGGTCCACGACCTCGCCAACCCCGAATGCATCCAGCTCCTGACTGACTACATTCAAGCCAACCCGGAAGTATGGAACGAAGATATCGGAGAACAATAATCCGCTGTCACGACCGGCCCTGCTGAGCGTATCGGGCCTTCCATGAGAAGGCTGGTGGGTGTCAGGCACTTTGAGTGATTTCGCACAGATTCGCAACTCGTGCATTATTGACAAGCGAGCCGAGGACGGGACAATCTATCGTTGCGGCGTAGGGCGCGCATCGGTGCAGGTCCAAAGGGCAATGCCCACCTACAGTACATAATCTTCAATTGCGCCGATGTCGAATCTCGAAAACCTTAGAAAGCAGGCCAAACAATATCTGCGATGGCACCGTGAGCGGTATTATCCGGTCGCTGCCATCATCCGCGAATACTTGCCTCGGTTCCGTCAGTTCTCAGATCAGGAGATTCTGGCAGCAGATTTCAGGCTGGCTGATGCACAGGAACTTGTTGCTCGAGAAAAGGGGTTCGAGGGATGGCAGGCGCTCAGGATAGGAGCCCACACCGTGATTCAGCCGCCGAAACAAAGCGTCGCTCAACCAATACTCAGTTCAGTTGCCGCACATCTGTTCGTCCAAAATATCAACACCTCTTGTGAGTTCTTCCATAGCAAGCTTGGCTTTACCGTGGATTTTGTCTATGGCGATCCGCCTTTCTATGGACAGGTCAGCCGGGACAACGCCAGGCTTGCCTTGCGCTATATGGATGAGCCTGTCTTTGCCGGAGACATCCGGGAACGCGAGGATTTAGTCTTGGCCTCGATTACGGTAGCCAGCGCAGAAGAGATCAAGCACCTCTTCCTCATGTATCAAGCTGCGGACGTGCCTTTCCATCAGGCACTGAAGAAGGAGCCGTGGGGAGCCAAAACGTTCATTGTCAAGGACCCGGACGGTAATCTCATTCTTTTCGCAGGGCCCGCCAGTTAAGAAAGCGAAATACGCAAACACCCGGTGAAGAAGCTCACCGGGTGCTTACAGGCCCGGTGCATTCGGACGGATAGCGTTCAGCGCGTGTGCTGGCCCACATCGATGCGGTTGCCGTCAGGACCGGCAAACACAAACGCAGATGGGATGAGATACGAAGCCAGATTCGGAACACCGATCATCGATCCTCCGTCCCAATGAATGCCTAATCATGCATGGCGATACAGTCGTAAGATCCTCCCGAAGCCTTCGCCGTGAGCGCCGCGATCGTAATCGTGAAACTCCCCGCTGACTTCGACACGCTGGATATCGCCGGAACTCCCTCAGGTGAATCGAGCGAGCAGGCGAGCGTGTAATCCGCATCGACAAACGGCTTCGCCCAGACCTGCGCCGAAGACGCGCATGTTGCGCCTGCGACTGCAGCCGTCCTGCAGCCGATGGCTCCTCGCATATGCTGCAACCCACTTCCCTGCCGCACACCTCCCGCAACAGAAATTCCCTTCGTTGATACTCCGAAGACGCAATAACGAGGTAGTTCAGCCGGAGCTATCGTCTGCCCCACGCCTGGCGAAGAAGCGGGGACCGCATACAGACACGAATTTGCGTTGCCGTCATATGTGCCCAGCAGTCCGAAGGCGCCGTTGCTGCCCGCATCCGTATCGGTCCGCCAATTTGTTCCATCGAAATGCAGATTCCCGCCAAATCCCAGCATAAAGTTGTTCGCGCTTCCATATACCGGACTCATGTGCGGCGCGACCTGCGGCTCAATAACTCCGCTGAAATTGGCGAGATCACCGGGCAATCTCTGATCCGGAGAATATTTATCCGTCGTTGTTACATTTTCCGACACCGCAAAATGCAGGCTTGACTGCACCCTCGAAAGCGTCGGATTGAAACACGAGCCTCGATTGTCGTCGCAAAG